>SYEI01000290.1 GCA_005800865.1 Bacteroidota bacterium
ATTGTGGAAGCAAAATCCACAATCGTTTTTTAACTCAAGCAAAATTCGTTTCTTATAAACCTTTGCTTGAAACAGTTATAGATACTGTGGAAAAATACATTTCATATAAAAAATTAAAACCCATACAGTATAATATTGAAACAAAGTGTTTACGAGAAACAGATACACTATTTCATCCAACTCCCGATAAATTTACAGAATTAGTGTATGCAATTATAAAAAACAAAAGCGTCTCTTCTCGAACCACTTTACAATCGTTTGATATTCGAACATTACAATATGCTCATGCGAATAATTACACAATAAAGTTAGCCCTACTAATTGAAAATGAAAATGGATTTGAAAAAAACGTATCTTCTTTGGGCTTTAATCCTGATGTTTACAGCCCCAATTATGAATTAGTGTCAAAAGAATTAGTCAAACAATGTCATGATAAAAAAATTAAAATTATACCATGGACTATTAACGAAATAGCAGATATAAAAAAAACGATTGATTTACAGGTAGACGGTATTATTAGTGATTATCCAAATAGAGTTGTAGAACTAATTCAAAAAAAATAACTATCTTCTAAACGAATTAAATCGTTTAATCGCAACAAGTTGATCGTAGTAGGTGCCTCGTTGGCGATGATACACATAAATGGTATAATCATTTTCTGTTTCCCAATGATTACCTTCTGATAAAGTTTCATCTGCCGCTTTCTTCTCATCAGCTAAAAACACATACGTATAATTATAATAACCTTGTTTCACAAACAAGTCGCATTCGTAACCCATTTTCTTATAGTTATATGTCATACGATTACTTTTATTTAAACGCCACTCAGTTAGTTTTCCTAACACATAAAAATTACCCGAGGTTTGTGTATCATAGGGAAGAAAAAAATGTATCCAAGCGTAATCAGCTTCTAAGTCAGGGTTCGTAGCTAAATCTTGATTTTTAATTAAGAAACCACCATTCAAATCATTATAAAAACTATAACTTTTAAACGTTCTTAATTCATCTGTTTTTAATTCAATATGATATGTGTACGAACTATCTCGGGTAATATTGGCAACTCGTTCGGTATAAGTTCTTAAAGAACGACTATCAAAAAATCTGAATTCATTTCCTCCATTAAACGTTGATTTGTCATCTAAAGAGTAAGTTAACTGACGTGGCTCTGTAAAAGTTGGTTTAATATTATTAACGGCATTATCCCAACGGTTATTTTGCGTAATAATTACTTTCATATCCGTGAAAGGATTCGTTAATTCATATTGACTATTAATGATATTAAAATCGATGTGTTGTTTTTCATACTGCTCATCATTACCAATTGCTTGACGAACATTAGCGACAACCGTTACCTTATCTTCGAAAATCATAAAACGTTTGGTTATAATAATTTTCTCTTTATCATTATCTTGATATACAAATACCATATAATTTCCAGTTTTAGAAAACTGCATATTACTTTGCGGAAATAAAATAGAATAGTGTGTATATTTCTGAATAGTGTTAGTTGAGAAATTAAAATTTAAAATATTAGCTTCATAAAACCCATTCATAAATTCAGAACTCATCAAATTAGAAGGCTCCCAATTAGCATCACAATGAACAAAAGCGATAGAGTAATCTTTTTTATCGGCTTCTAAATCATCAAAACTTAATTCCAATTGTTCAGTTCCATTAAATCTAAGAATAGCAGGATTAGCATCAAAGGTTGATTCGTGCAACTGCGCTGTTTTGATATATGGTTTGTAAGTCCAATCCTCATAGCGCATCTGATTATCATTTACATAATCATCTTGCGATAGCAACCGAAAGGCTAATAGTAAAAATAAAAAACTGAAATATATTTTATTGAAATTCATTTAACTTATAACGTAAATGTACTGTTTTTAGTGCGGACACTAAAGTTAAAATTTGTTGAAAGAAAAATGGATTACTGATGAATGAGATTCCCTTTACCTGTGCCCGTTAAATTAATTGTATTTGGATTACCCGTATAATAAATATTGCCAGCTCTATCAATAACAATGTCCATTAATCCATTTTCGGGAGCGTTTATATATGTATGCCCAATGGTTACACTATGCAAATAGACATAACTACTAATAGTTAGGCCTGATGCATATAAATAATTAGTACCAGTATAATCACTTTCCAATCTATCTGTAACTCCTGTTAAATATAAATCACCATTACCATGTGAACTTCCAACAAAACGTCCAGTATTTAAATCCAATTTTACATCTCCTGAATTTTCTGTTCTCACAGAAATTTCGTCTTGAGTAATTGCACCAACGCTTTGAATTGTGCCTAATCCTGCATGCCTAATATGTTTATAATAAGGTGCCGTTATGTATACATTTATTTTTCCCTTATAGCCTCTTACCCAATTACAACGGTTGTTATTAAAGACTTTTAATGTTTCTCCGTCTAATTCCGTTTTAATTAACTTCTGTAAATTCCGCCCTGCCTCAACTCGCACTTCAAAAGTAGTACCTTGAGTAATATACAAATCCATTTTATCTCTTAAATAAATACAATTAAAATCAGCCACATCATGATAAATAGTATTTGTTGGTCCTGATGATTTAACACAATCGCACATGCTTTCTTTTTTACAAGAAACAAATGCCAAAAGGCAAACTATAGATATGATTAATTTATATGGCATTTATTTTCTTCTTTTTCAAGCTAAATCTATAACCTAAACCATAATCAAAATGCGCAGCAACTGCCCAATGTGATTTCATAGTAAAGTTAACCATTAATCCATTCTTACAATAATATCTGATACCAATTCGGTGAAAAATTGGACCATCCTCTTTTGGCTTAGAAATAGCATAATAGCCCATTTCGATAGGAAAACTAATTTGTCCTACATTATAGGCGTAACAAGCTTTTACACCTAACTGCAAAATATCTGTCCAACCATTCGCAGGATTTCCTGAGGTTCTTAAATGGTATTCATTTTGCGTATCATAACACACATCAAAACCTGCGCCCCATTTATGTGTATTTCTAACATTATAATAATAGTTAGCACCAAAAGTATTTGAAAAATATTTAGGTCCACCCGGAGGCTCATGTTCATTAAATCCTGCAGCATCCCAAACCAAAATTTCATGTTTACTCTTCCAAACAGAACCAGAATCTATTAAGTCTAATTTAACTACCTCTCCATTAATTTTATAAGTTAACCCCATATTTAAAGACACTACATTTAATCCCAAATTAGGCACTTGTGAACGTCCATTAGAAGCGTGAGCAAAAGACAACCCTGGTTCTAATCTAAATTTATTACTTAAATTCAAGTGCCATAATACTTTCCATTGAACAAATGTGTTCCAATGGCTAGCAATCGCAATATTCTTAGGGTTATTATCAATATCAAATTTTTTAGTGAGATAAGAAACTCCCCAACATAGGCGTAAAACAGGACGGCTAGCTCTTATTTTTTTATTTAATGGAATTTCAATATAAGGAGATAATGCATAACAATAACCTAATTGTTTAGGATTAGCAAAATCAATAAAGTTAAACGACAATCCTACTTCAGGGAAATTATTTTCTCGGTGCCAACGCTTACTTCCGGTAGTTGGTTTTACAAAATCTACCTCAATACCTGGAATATAGCCCTTCACCAGATTACCGATAGTACTTTTATGTTCAAAAATAAAACCATAAGTAGGTGCTACTTTTATATAAAAGTCTTTAGTCCCAGGCATACGCTCTTGAGCATGAGCGAAACATGTAACAATTAAAAAT
>SYEI01000291.1 GCA_005800865.1 Bacteroidota bacterium
ACCTTTACTGTAATTGTTTTTTAAAAGTCTAAATAATTCTTCAATTTGTTTGTTATAATTTTTTTCAGGATAGTGTTTTTGTAATTTACTGTAAGCGTATAAAAACAAACCTAATGCCTTTGGGTTGAGTTCTTTTTTAACACCAAGTAACGGACGAATATTTATAGGATTTCGTTTTTGAAACTGCAATGCTAAAACAGGAATGAGTTTACCGAAATATTTAAATTTTATAGGAGAGTTAAGCGTATCGTATGGATCGTAACCTTTGAAGTTTTCGGACTCTACATAAGAACGAAGTTTTTCAAAAGGTATCTCAAAATCTTGAGCAGTTTGTAATGAGGGTAACTTCATAAATTGAGATGGTTTATTATATGATAATTTGTTCACCGTTTTTTGCAATGGATTCCACTACTTTAAATGTAGATTTCATGGCGTTATAGGTTTCATCAAATGAAATAGGGCAGGGCAAACCTTTTTTTATAGCATCTAAAAACTGTTTCACTTCTTCTTTATGTCCTTTATCTTGATTACTTAAATTGATGGTTTTGCTTGATTTACCGTGTATGGTTAATGTTTTAAAATCATTTAAAATAAACGACTGACCATTTGAAAAAACCTCTAGGTATTCCTTACTTAATTCTTTACTACCGTTAGAAAAATAGGAGATGGAGGCAATGCTTCCATTTTGCATTTTTAAATTAATAACCAAGGTATCTCTTAAATTATTAGCATTTACCATTTCATTAGCAGAGATGCTACTAATTTTTGAACCCGAAAGAAAAGAAACTAAATCTATAAAATGACAAACTTCACCAATAATTCTTCCACCACCAATAGCCTTGTCATGAATCCAATGATCAGCCGCAATGGTGCCTGAATTAATGCGGTAATTAATAGCCAAGGGCTGATTAGGAACTAGTTGTGTTTTTAATTTTTTAATCAATGGCGCAAAACGCCTGTTAAATCCAACCATTACAAAATGTTGATTGTCTTTTTGTAAGGCAGTAATTTCTTCCAATTCGCTTTCTAATAAGCACAACGGTTTTTCTACAAACACATGTTTATGATGTTTGATTGCTTCTGTAACATATTTGGCATGAGAGTCGTGGCGCGTTACAACAAAAATAGTATTGCAGTTTTTGTCGGTAAATAACTCTTCACTTTTATCGGTGCAATAATTAAATTGGTATTTATCGGCAATATTGCGTGCATTGTTGCCTTTATTGGTTGCAATGCCAATAAACTGACAATTGTTTTTTAATGCAGGTAATAATACATTGTTAGCAAATGAACCGGCTCCAATAAAACCAACATTAGGCTCTGATGGATTTGCGATTGTATTTTTTAATTCAACTTTAGCGGCTAATGGTTTTGTTGTATCATATTTTAAAAGAATACCTGTATATGCTTCTGTTTTATCTAAAATTAATTGGTAGGCTTTTGTTGCCTCTTTAAAATTAAATATGTGAGAGGTTAATTTTTTTAAATTGATTTTTTCGCTTGCAATTAAGTCAACAAATGCTTGCATGTTTCGGTTTTCAGTCCATCTTACATAACCATAAGGATAATCAATGCCGCCTTCTTCGTAATTGCTATCGTATCTGCCTGGCCCGTATGAACTCGACATTTTAAGTTCAAGTTCTTTTTTGTAATAGTAAGTACGTTTAAAACCTGTAGGAACACTTCCTACAATAATCACTTTCCCTTTTCTTCTGCATATTTCGCCTGCAAAGTCTACAGGGTCAAGGCTTGATGTAGCTGCTGTAATTATGACGGCATCTACTCCATAACCATTAGTAATTTCTTTAATAATCAAATCAAGTCCTTCAATGTTTCTTTCAAAACTATAATTAGCACCAAGCTCTTTGCTCAATTCTACCATTTTGGAATTAATATCAATGCCAATACTTTTTACTCCTGAGGCATTAAGCATTTGAATGGTTAATTGACCAATGAGTCCTAAACCAATAACCGCACAGGTTTCTCCTAATCTTAAATCTGCTTGTCTGATACCTTGCATGGCTATGGCACCAATGGTAGTAAACGAACCATTATCACAATTTACATTTTCAGGTAGCTTTACACACAAATTTTTTGGAACAGCAACTACTTCGGCATGAACAGCACCGGCGCCGGCACATGCTACCTTATCGCCAATTTTAAAATCAGTGATATCATCTGCAATGGCTATGATTTCTCCGGAGCAGCTATAACCTAATGGAGAAGGAGCTTCCAGTTTATTCATCATCAGTTTATAGGTTTCTTGTAAGCCTATCGTTTTAGCAGTTTTGATGACTTTTTTAACTTCCTCTTGGCGAGCCATTGCTTTACCAATATAACCTAATCGAGCATCTTTTACCGTTTTTCCTTCGGTACCTGCGCTAATAATTGAATAGTGATTTCTAACTAACACACAGCCACTGTTTAGTATTGGAAAAGGAACTTCCAATAATTGCATGTGTCCATCTTTTAGATTTTGTGTCAATTGTTCCATTAGTTTAAAAATTTAGTTTGTACCATTCCTGAAAAGAAATTAAAGCATAAATAATGGATGAATTATCTTCTTTTCCGGCTATATGGTTTTGAATAATAAGATGAATATGTGGTATTGAAAATTGATTAAAATTTTCAAAAAATGAAATGTCTAAAAGTTGATATACTTTTTCTTTTGTACTAAATATACTTCGTAAAGGCATTCCAAATCCTGCTTTACGACGATTGATGATATAATCAGGTAATGTATTTTTAAATGTATCTTTTAAAATACGTTTCGATGTCCCGGTACTAGATAATTTATAACTACGTTTAATACTGTATGCAAATTCAACGATATGCTTATCTAAAAATGGTACACGGCATTCAACGGAATTAGCCATGGATGTTCTGTCGGTGTAACTTAAATTTTTTACTAAAACATTTTCTAATTCAAATCGTGTTAACGAATCAAATACATCTTCATTATCCGGAAAATAATTGGATAACATATTTTCAAGTGAATCTCTATCTCCTGAATAAACAGCACAAGAGTTTTCAAAATCGCCAACTAAGTTTAAGATTCCATATTTATATTTTGGATAGTTGCCGTATTTTCCAATTTTGTGAATATATCGGCGGTAGGCTAAAAATTTACCTTTTCCCTGATTCACTTTGGCTGCTTGTTTATACATGATGCCTGATAAACCAAACGGCAATTTGTTCATCATGTTTTCAGATAACAATGTTAACATGTGTCCAGCGTATCCTAAAAATAATTCGTCGGCTCCCATGCCAGATAAAATAACTTTTGAAGATTGCGCCGCATCTTTTGTAATCAGGTATGATGGTATTTGCGATCCATCAGCGATTAAATCATCTGAATAATAAAGTGTTTTTCTTATTAAATCAATATTGGCTTCATCGCTGCCAATATTGGCTTGCAATAATTTTAAGTCCCATTCATTGGCTAATTTTGTAGCGTAAAAAAAATCAGAACTTGTTCCTTCTTTTTTTAAATCCGCATCCGATTTACGGGCACAATAATGAGAGATGTCTTTTCTGTTTTTTATAAATGACGCAATGATAGACGAATCAATACCACCAGATAAAAAATTTCCGATTGGCACATCTGATATCAATCTGCTTTTAGTACTGTTTTCAATTAAATGATACAAGGTGTCTTTAGAATCTTGATAGGAAAGCTCAGTATAGGATTTGTTTTTTGCAAGATTCCAATAGCGGTGGGTTGAAAAACTGTCTTTATTTAAATCATATTCAATATATGACGCTGGTGGTA
>SYEI01000292.1 GCA_005800865.1 Bacteroidota bacterium
AAAGTGCCTAACCAAGCGCCAATACAAAGCAACAGCAGTATAATTATAGCCGCTTGAACATTACTTTTTAAAGGTCCAACAATCATTTTTTGTAGAAAATCGTTTTTTTTAAGAAAAAATTCTATTTTTGTGCTGTAAACTTACTAAAATTAGATTAATATGGCTTCTTTAATGATTACTTTAATGGTTACAATGACTGATGTTTTTTATGGTATTGGCGATTTTTCTCAAATGATTTTTAGAGGAATGAAAGCATTAGGACATGGTCCAAACATTATTTTATGGTCGATAATCGCATTTTTATTAGCTTACCAAGTACGTCAAATGATGAAACAAAACAAAGAGGCTGACAAAAACGGCACTTTAAGATAATAAATAGATTTCTTTAATTTATTAAAACCCTGATTTTTCAATCAGGGTTTTTTTATTATATTTACTATAATGAATAAACTTTATCTTATAGTTATTCTTATTGCTTTTGGCTTTTGTGGTTTTTCACAAAGGGTAAAAACACCTCCCGTTCATGCGCAATCGCACATTCAGTTTACTGAAAACAAAAATCAATGGAATTCTAACATTACCCACCGAGCTCAATTAGATGGTGGAGCCTTATTTATTGAAAAAAGTGGAAAGTTGACCTATCACTTATATGATAAGGATAATTACAGAGCAAGGCATTTGGGCAAAATTATATCGCCAAATCTAAAGTTTCATGCATATACCATTGATTTTATAGGCTCTAATATTAGCCCAACAGTTGTATCAAAAGAAATGACGGAGGATTATGCCAATTTCTTTATTGGAAAACAATCTTCTTCTTGGGCAACAAATGTTCGTCAGTACAAAAGCATTTCGGTTAATAATTTATACCACAATATTGATGCGATTTACTCTGGTGGCAGTCAATCTATTAAATATAATTTTATTGTAAAACCTACTGGAAATCCAAGTGATATAAAAATTCATTACTCAGGTATTAATAGTATTAAACTAAAAAACAACGAGTTGTATGTGAGTACTTCTGTTAGCGAATCTATCGAACAAAAACCGTATGTGTTTCAAATTATTAATGGAGATAAGATAGAAATTCCTAGCAAGTTCGTTTTAAAAGACAATACGGTTTCCTTTAAATTACTAAAAGATTACGATCATAGTCAGGAATTAATTATAGATCCATTATTAGTATTTGCGGCTCAAAGTGGCTCTACTGCCGATAACTTTGGGATGACTGCCACTTACGACTCACGCGGAAGTTTATACACTGGAGGAACTGCTTTTAATATTGGCTATCCAACAACCTTAGGAGCTTATGATGTCACCTACAACGGAAGCGCCTCTAACGGTTTTACAGATGTTGTGATTACAAAATATGATTCTGCCGGTGCATTTTTAAAATACTCTACCTACATAGGAGGAGCAACTGCTAGCGAAATAGTAACAAGTTTAATTGTAGATAAAAACGACAACTTGTGCTTATATGGTGCCACCAGCGCTACTGATTTTCCAACAACGGTTGGCTGTTACGACAATACCTTTAATGGTGGAACAGCTATTAATTTTGTGTTTAATGGCACTAACTTTACTAATGGAACCGATATTTATGTGGCAAAATTTAATAGCACGGGCAACACACTTTTGGCTTCCACATATATTGGTGGTAGCGAAAACGACGGGGTAAATTATAATAATGTAATTGCAACTTACAATACGCCTTACGGACCAATTACCGAATATCCGCCAGATTCACTACAATATAATTACGGAGATCAGTTTAGAGGTGAAATTCAAATTGATACTTTAGACAATATTTATGTTTATAGTAGTACAAAATCTTCTGATTTTCCTACCCTAAATGCTATTGATAATGCATTAGGCGGACGACAAGATGCAGTGCTGGTAAAATTTAATCCAACGCTTAGCGGACTGGTGTTTAGTACTTTTATTGGAGGAAGTGATAACGATGCTGGTTATGCATTGGCGTTAGACGATACTTTAAATATCTATTTAACAGGCGGCACGCGTAGTTCCGACTTTCCTATAACCACAGGAAGTTATAAAACAACTTACGGCGGAGGAAAATGTGACGGTTATATATGCAAAATAAAACAGAATGGTTCTGCTATTATGCACGCCACATATATTGGAACAACTGATTATGATCAAAGTTATTTTGTGCAATTAGATACGCAACAAGATGTTTATATATATGGTCAATCTTTGGGTAACATGCCTATTACAACAGGAGTTTACTCAAACGCTAATAGCAAACAATATATTCAAAAATTAACACCACAATTAAACACTTTATTAGCATCAACTGTTTTTGGAAACAGCAATGGTACGCTTAATATTTCTCCTTCGGCATTTTCGGTTGACTGTGCAGGAAATATTTATCTATCAGGTTGGGGTGGTAATATTATTTTTGGAAACGTTACTAATAATATGCCACTGACTGCAAATGCTATTCAAACAACCACAGACGGCTTTAATTTTTATTTAATGGTGTTGGGTCCAAACATGAATAGTATATTGTTTGGAAGTTACTTTGGCGGTGCCCTTAGCAGAGAGCATGTAGATGGCGGAACTAGTAGATTTGATAAGCGAGGAATTATTTATCAATCGGTATGCGCTGGCTGTAACGGAAACGATGATTTTCCTGTTTCACCCGGAGCATGGCCAAGCTCTAGCTTTGGTTCAAATACTAATCAATCTTCTAATTGCAATAATGGTGTTTTTAAAATTGATTTTCAGTTAAACTCTGCTATTGCCAGTATTTCTACAAATACTATTTCGGGATGTGTTCCTTTAACCGTAAACTTTACAAATAATAGCACGCCTGGGCATGGGTATTTATGGGACTTTGGCGCTAATGATACTACATCAACTGTTTTTAATCCTATTAAAACATTTACAGCCGCTGGAACATACACCGCCAACTTATATGTAAAAACATCTATTTGTAATAACTTATACGATACGGCAAGTGTTGTTATTAATGTGTATCCCGCACCTGCATCTATTTTTAGTATTACGTCTTCACCTTGTAGTAATACGGTTTCTACAACTAATAATAGTTCTGGCGCAGGCGTATATACTTGGAATTGGGGAGACAACAGTCCAACCTCATCATTAGTATCGCCTTCACATACTTATACTGCTAATGGTTCTTACACCATTGCATTAACTGTAACATCAGTCAACGGTTGTGTTTCTAAAACTACGACTACATTAAGTGTTTATAATTTTACTAACTCAGTTAGTTCAGCAACTATTTGTGGTGGATTAAACGCTTCTCTTTTAGCACAGGGAGGAACGAGCTACACATGGCAACCCTCTTCAACGGTAAGTAACAGCTTAATTCCAAATCCAACAGTTAATCCAACTATAACTACCGTTTACACAGTACAAATAAATAATACGTCTCCAGGATATTTATGTTCAACTACTTTAACAACACAGGTTTTAGTAAGTCCTAAACCTGTTGCTGATTTTACTTTAAATATTGATTCTTGCTCAAGTAATATGAGTTTTATAAATCAAACAACTCCTAGTTCTACAACATCAAATTGGACTTACGCAGATACTTTTTCATCATATACTCTTTCTACAAATCAAAACCCAACCTATTTATTTGATGTTGCAGGAACATATACAGTTCAATTAATTTCACAAACACCTTCTGGATGCAAAGACACTGTTATCAAAACAATCGTTGTTCCTGTAAGCACAGTAACAATAGTTCCTCCTCAAACAAAATGTTTTAGCGAAACAGCTTATTTATACGCTTATGGCGGAAACGCTTATAGTTGGCAACCTACAACAGGACTTTCAAATCCAACGATAAATTTGCCAGCGTGCACAACAACAGCAAATACTATATACACTGTAACCATAACACAAAATAGTTTGTATGGAAATGTTTGCATAAAAACACTCACAACATCCATGGTTGTTTTTCCAAAAATTACTTCTGATTTTAATTACACAATAGCCCCTTGCGGCAACAATGTACAGTTTACAGATTCTTCATATACAAGCCCTGTAAGTTGGCTTTGGAACTTTGGCGACGTTAACACTAGTGCACAGCAAAACACATCACATTTTTATAATTCTCCTGGCATTTATACTGTTTCACTCATTGCAAGTGATTCTAATGGATGTAAAGACACCAGTCAGCAAGTTGTAGATTTAAATGGTTTTGTGCTAACTGTAAGTCCTACCGTTTTATTATGCGACCAAGATACCGTTCAATTATCTGCTTCAGGAGGAAATTATTATATATGGCAGCCGACTCAATATTTATCAAATCCAAACATATCAAATCCGCTTGCTTTTCCTCTAGTTTCAACTGATTACACAGTAACTATAGGAACCATTATTGGTAATGATACATGTATAAATAACTTAACTACAACGGTCAACGTATTACCTTTTTCATATAACACCAATTCTATTTCTGTTACATCAACAACCGTTTCTTTGGGTGAATCTGTTAGTATTACTTTAAATAACTTCCCATATAATGGCACGTTAACCATAGTTCCTAATACAAATGTAACAGCACTTACTAATACTGTCATTACAATTACACCTACAAAAACAGGAGAATATACCGTTTATTTCACTGATCAAAATGGCTGCAGGCATGCTTTAAAAACTATTTATGTTATAGTACAAACAAATATTTGTAATGAAGGCGTGGTTTATTTGCCAACAGGATTTACACCCAATAATGATGGAGCAAATGATATTCTTTACATCAGAAGTAATTTTGTAACAGAGGTTTATTTAACTATTTATGATAGATGGGGCGAAAAATTATTTGAAACTAACGATATCAAAAAGGGTTGGGACGGCACATACAAAGGTAAATTATTAGACCAAGGCGTGTATGGTTATTATATGACATTTAAATGCAATAACGGTGAAGAATCATTTAAAAAAGGCAACATTACATTAATGAGATAATGAGATTTAAATTGTTACATATTTATTTTTTAAGAGTCTGTGCTTTCACATTCTTAATTCTTAATTCTGCATTCTTAATTTCTCAAGATATTCATTTTTCTAATTGGCAAATGTCGCCACTGAATTTAAATCCAGCCAATGCTGGCATGTTTGAAGGCGATGGGCGTTTAATTTTTAATTACCGCAACCAATGGAAACAAGTGCCTGTAACCTATAACACCTTTAGCTTTGCCGCTGATATGAATTTAAATAAGTCGTTAATAAAAGGTACTAAAGAAGCGATGGGATTTATTTTTAACACAGATATTTCTGGAGACGGAAGTTACACCATAACCGATATTAAAATTCCTATCAATCATAAATTCTCTTTTAAAAAAGATTCGAACTTAACCGTTGCTCTAGGTTTATTAGCAGGAATTACAAATCTTAACATTACATCTTCTCGTTTATCTTATGACAGACAATGGGATGGCGATGCCTATAATCAAGCATTATCAAATGGAGAAAATTTTAACAAGCAAAGTAAATTATTTGCTGATGTTTCTTTAGGAGCGGTGATTCAAAAAAAATTCAGTCAAAAATTCAAAGCAACCATTGGTTATGCCGCAAGCCACTTAAACCGACCAAACATCTCTTTTAATAATACGCCGGGAGCTGTTTTGAGAATTAAACACACGGAATCCTTGCAATTAAAATATAGTTTCAATCAAGTCTCTGCTTTTATGTTTGAATACTATGGAAATCAACAACAAAAGTTTAGAGAAAATTTAATGGGCTTCTCCTATTACCACACGATTGAACCAAGAACAAATACGGTTTTCAACTTTGGAATCCTTACTCGTTTAAAAGATGCATTGATTACAACTGTTGGTTTAGAACATAATAACATGCGTTTACAAGTGTCTTACGACTATAATTATTCTCAATTTAAACGTGCAACAAATGGAAGAGGTGGTTTTGAGATTTCATTAATTTACATTTGGGCTACCAAAAAAGTATTTGTTCCTAAAACACGAGTTTGCCCTATTTATATGTAATCAAAAATTAGACTGTAATTTTTGATTGTCCCATTTTTTGTTTAGTTTAGTATACCTTAATTGGTTTAAGAAATATGCATAAATTGATACATCGATTTTTATTTGCTTTACTTACCGTGTTTTGTTTTTTTCAAGCACAGGCAACTCATATTGTTGGGGGTGAATTAAACTATAAAAATTTAGGTTCCAATAATTATGAAATTCGCTTAACGGTTTATCGTGATTGTTATGTTGGCGTGCCACCGTTTGATAACCCTGCAGCAGTTGGAATTTTTGACAGTAATAATAATTTACTACAAACTTTAAATATGACCTTTAGAGGATTAGATACCTTACCTCCAACAATTAATGATCCATGTACTATTCCCCCTTTAGATTTTTGTTATGAAGTAACCACTTACATTGATACCATTAATTTACCCCCACTGGCAGGTGGTTATCAAATCTCTTATCAGCGTTGTTGTCGCAACCAAAACATTTTAAATATTGTAAATCCCGAATGCGTTGGTGCAACGTACTATGCAACAATTCCAGGACCAGAAGTAGTAGCCGTAAATAGTAATCCTGTAATTAAGTTTTGGCCTCCTCCCTTTATTTGTGTTGATAAACCTTGGGTGTTTGATGACTCGGCTATTGATTATGATGGAGATTCATTAGTTTATGAACTGTTTATGCCATATGAAGGTCTAACGGCCTCCTGCCCTATGATTGGTCCCTTTTCACCGCAAAGCACTTCTTGTCCAAATACAGTTCCAACTTGTCCTTCTGTTCCTGTAAACCCTCCTTTTACAACTATTACATGGTTGGCGCCATACAATACTGCTAATATGTTAGGTGGTGTGCCTATGCAAATTAATTCATCCACAGGTTTAGTAACTGCTACTCCAAATTTACAGGGCTATTTTGTAATTGGTATTAAAGTAAAAGAATATCGTAATGGAGTTTTTTTAAGCGAAACCAAACGCGATTTTCAATTAATTGTAAAGCCTTGTCCGCAAGAAGTAGTTGCTGCCGCTCAAGCACCACAAGCTATTTGCGGCACAACAACCGCCTCTTTTCAAAACAATAGCACTGGAAGCGCAGGCCTTGCATTTAATTGGTACTTTGGCGATCCAAGCACTACAGCCGATACATCACATGTAACAACTCCAAGTTATTCATACCCTGGAACAGGAAGTTATTCTGTGACCTTAGTAGCTTATGTCAGCAATAAGCCTTTGTGCAATGATACCGTAACAACCGTTGTTTCTATTAGTAATGCTTTTACAGCAGCCTTTACATTTACACCTATTGCATGCTCAGATAATTTAGTAAATTTTGAAGGCACTGTTCAAAATCCTCCAGGCACTACTCCCGTATGGTCGTGGAATTTTGGTGACGGAACAACAAGTACTTCGAACAATCCAAGTCATAATTATACAGCTGGCGGAAGTTACCAAGTTACCTTGATTACTCAAATTCCCAATTCTATCAATTGCATTGATACCTTATCTGCACAAACCATAGATGTTATTACAAACCCCGAATTATATATTCCAAATACATTTACTCCTAACGGAGATGGGCACAATGATATTTTTAGGGCTCGTGGGCCTTATTATGCCATTTATTATTTTGCGGTTTATAATCGTTGGGGAGAGTTAATGTATGAAACAACCGACCCAAGCCAAGGTTGGGATGGTAATTATAAGGGCAAACCTTCTGACCCTGGTGTGTTTGGCTATTATTTGAAAGCAAAGTGTGGAGAGGGTAGCGAAGAGATTTTTAAAAAAGGAAATGTTACTTTAATAAGATAAATGAGATTTAAGTTTACAAATATTTCATTTTACAACTTAATGCTTTTTGCATGCTTAATTTTTAATTCTAAATTTTTAATTTCTCAAGATGTTCACTTTTCTCAATATAACGGTTCGATAATTAACCTCAACCCTGCTTTTACAGGTTTTTTTGACGGTGATTACAGATTGAATGGTATTTACAGAAGTCAATGGAGTAGCGTTCCTGTGCCATATAAATCTTTTTCGTTAGCTGGTGATGCTCGTTTTAAACCTAAAGGCATGAAAAGCGATTGCATCGGAGTTGGCATTATGTTTAATAACGATAAATCGGGCGACACCTATTATGGAACAAATCAATTATATATATCCGGTTCTTACATCCATAAATTAAACAAAGATTCAACTTTACTTTGGACAACTGGAATTATGGCCGGCATCTCAAATGTGGGATTTAATTATAGCCGTATGACCTTTGATGATCAGTATCAAAACAGTAGTTATAGTTCATCAAACAGCACTGGCGAAAGTTTTACAAAAAACGCCACCACCTTTGGAGATTTTAATTTTGGAACCGCTTTACAATATGCTATCAAACAAAGAGCTTTTGTGCAATACGGCATTTCATACCATCACTTCACAAATCCTAAATTAACGTTTCAAAATAATACAAGTATTCGTATTGACCCTAAATTAAATAACTACTTGTGCTTTGCTTATCCAATTGGTGTAAAGACAGATATCATTGCAGAAATATTATATTCTCATCAAGGAAAATATAACGAGGTTGTGCCTGGTGCTATGGTAAAATTTTTGTTAGATGAAAAAACTCGTCAGGCAGTTTCTGTTGGTTTATACTATAGAGCCAAAGATGCTGTAATTGCGCGACTAGGTTATCAAGTAAAAACATTAACAGCAGGTGTAAGTTATGATGTAAACACTAGCAAGTTTATTGCGGCCACAAATCGTCGTGGAGGTTTTGAAATTTATGTGACTTACATTTTCAAAAAAATTATTCCGTTTGCACCTAAAACTAGAGTTTGTCCAATTTACATGTAAATATGATGTCATTAAAAAAACATACGCTTTTAGTTATTTTCTGTCTCTTGATGAGTTCAGGATTGTTTTCTCAAAGCATTAAATCATTTTTAAAACAGGGCTCCGAAGCCATGTCGAAAAAAGATTATTCGTCAGCTGCACAAATTTACAATCAGGTTATTTTAATTGACTCTTCCAATATCGAATATCAATTGTTGTTTGCAGATGCTTCTCGATTAAATTACGATGGCGATGTTGCTTTGCATTGGTATCAAAAAATATTTAAAAAAGATAACGGCAAAACTTACAAAGAAGTGCCGTTTTATATTGCCATGCAATTAAAAACAAATGGAAAATATAAGGACGCTAAAAAATATTTCGACAAGTATTATAAAAAACAACGCAACAGTAAGGATAAAGAAAAGGCACGACTAGCAGCCAAAGCCAAACAAGAGTTTGAAGCTTGTGATATTGCCCAAGTTATTATTAAAAGTCCATTAGATGTAAAAGTGGTTCATTTAGATAGCGCCGTGAATAGTAAGGTAAGCGAATATGCTCCTTTTGAATATGATAGTTTATTATATTTTTCTTCGTTAAGAGATAAATCCAAACAAGATGCCGCAGGTGTTGGATTCAATAAATTATATACGTCTAAAAAATCTGCTATTAAGCCAAATAAATTCTTAAAAGCAAAAGAACTCGATTCATTATTCAATAGAAGTAATATTCACAATGCTAACACCAGTTTCAATTCAGATTTCACCAAAGTATTTGTATCCCGTTGTGGCGCATTAAACGCTACTCAGTACCGTTGCGAAATTTATGTGTCTGATTTTAAAGAAGGGCATTGGACAGAATTACAAAAACTACCTTCGCCAATTAATGTGAGTGGAAGTAATACTACACAACCTTGTTTGAGTGAAATAAACGATAAACCTGTTTTGTTCTTTGCAAGTGATAGAGCAGCAGGCGAAGGCGCTATGGATATTTGGTATGCTTTTATGAATACGGATGGAACTTTTGAAACTCCTATCAATGCCGGTAAAAAAATTAATACCATTGAAGATGATATCACGCCTTGGTTTGTGAAAGAAAACAAAACGTTATACTTCAGTAGCACATGGCACAAAGGCTTAGGGAACTTCGATATTTTTACTTCCGAGTTTAAGGACAATGCTTTTTCGGACGCTCAAAATATTGGTTATCCCATCAATAGTAGTTACAATGATATTTACTATAGTGTAAATTCTAAAAAAGACAGGGCCTATATTTCCTCTAATCGTTTAGGTTCATACTTTGAGGATAAGCCAAATTGTTGTAATGATATTTATAGTTTTCCTATCACGCCTTTAACAGAACCACCTAAACCAATTGATACAACTGCTTTATTAATTAATCAAATGAAAGTGTTGGTGCCTTTAACCTTATACTTTCATAATGATGAGCCAGAGCCAAAAACGAAAGTGATTGTCACCAAAAAGAACTACAAAAAAACCTATGATGATTACTCCGTTCTAAAACCAAAATATTTTTCAGAATACGCTAAAGGTTTAGAGGGCGAACAAAAAGAATTAGCCATTAACCGCATTGAGAATTTTTTTGAAGATAGTGTTGACGCTGGTATGCAAGACTTAGATAAATTTGCATTGTTATTGGAACAAGTGTTATTACGAGGCGAAAAAGTAAAAATTACCATGAAAGGGTATTGCAGTCCTTTAGCCAGTACAGATTATAATGTAAATCTTGCAAAACGTCGTATTAGTAGCTTACGCAACTATTTTATGGAATATGGCAATGGTAAATTTGTGAAATACGTTGATAATACGGTTGAATCTGAAGGCCGCATTGAGTTTTTTAACGAAGATATTGGCGAATTACCTGTAAGTACTGTGAGTGACGACGTAAAAGACGTTCGAAACTCCGTTTATAGCCCGTTTGCTGCCAGCGAGCGAA
>SYEI01000293.1 GCA_005800865.1 Bacteroidota bacterium
AAAAATATTGATTTTGCAAGACAAAAAGGCTTGCAATATATGCAACTATTAAGGTCTGCGTGCCTTTAACATATATTGTTGATTTAGTAAACTAGCTTTTGTATATTTATACGTCAAATTAAAATCTTGAAACACAAACGCTACATATTTTTCTTTAGTCTTTTTATCATTGTATTGATAAGCGTTACTTGTAAAAAAGATCCACAAATTCCAACCTTTGCAGATTTCCCTGCTGGTGTAAACGAAATTTTTTCTTCTAAATGCGCAACCTCTGGTTGCCATAATTCTTCAAGTTATTTGGGTGCCGCTGATTTAGATTTGAGTTCTTATGCAAGTTTGTTCAGAGGTTCAAATAATGGTTCTCCAGTTATTCCTTATCGTAGCGATTTTTCTTCCCTATGCTATTTCATTAATACTTATAGTGAGTTTGGTCCGTCTAATAATCCAACCATGCCTTTATACGCAAATCCATTAAGTAAGGCGGAAGTTAAAACTATTAAAGATTGGATTGACAATGGTGCTCCCGACATTAATGGAAATGTGATGTGGAGTGACAATCCATTGCGAAAAAAATATTATGTTTTAAATCAAGGATGTGATGTAGTAACTGTTTTTGATGCAGAAACGCAACTACCAATAAGATATATTACTGTTGGAAACGTTCCTAATATTGCTGAAAGTCCACACATGCTAAAAGTTTCTCCTGATGGACAATACTGGTATGTGATTTTTGTAGCGAATAATATTTTACAAAAATACAGAACTAGTGATGATAGCTTTGTTGGCGAAGTAAGTTTGGGTGCCTATCAAAGTTGGAATACTATTGTAATTAGTAATGATAGTAAAAAAGCTTATTGCGTAAGCTGGCAAGCTAGTAGTAGATTAGCAATTATTGATTTAGAAAACATGAACTTACTTTATAACGTAGGTGGTGGTAATTTTACAGATGCGCATGGTGTTGCATTAAACAAAACAAACGATACGATATACATTACCCGTCAAACTGGTAATTACATTTATAAAATTGATACTGCTTTTAATACTGGTTTTCAGGAAATCTCGTTAAATGGCTTAACCCCAAATCAAACCTCTTCACTTGATCCACATGAAATTATATTTTCACCAGATGGGACTAAATATTTTGTATCCTGTCAAGCATCCAATCAAGTAAGAGTAATGAGCACAGCAGGAGATATATTGTTGCAAACAATTAATACAGGTCAGTACCCTTTAGAATTTGCCATTAGTGCTGCCAAAAACAAACTATATGTGACCTGCGAATATGAACCTGGATTAAATCCAAATTCAAAAGGATGTATAAATGTGATTGATATGACGACGTATCAATCCACTAAATACATGGTTGGTTATGAACCTCATGGGATAGCAATAGATGAAACAAATGGATTTGTTATTGTAGCAAGCAGAAATACGGGAGTGACAGGGCCAGTTCCTCATCATTCTGGGGTTTGTGGCAGAAATGGTTTTGTAAACTATTTTAACATTAACACCATGCAACTCTTATCTAAAAAAACAGAAGTTGCATCCGATCCTTATTCCGTTACCTTTAGACCTTAATGAATAATATTTTAAGAAATAAGACGATTTTGTTATTTGACGGGTATTGTAATCTATGTCATTCATCGGTGAAATTCGTTATGAAACAAGAAAAAAAACAAGAATTGTATTTCACCTCCCTTCAATCAAGTGTTGGATTAGAAATTTTAAATTACTATAAAATTGATGCAAGTACAATCGACAGCCTTGTTTTAATTGAAAAAAACAAAGCCTATATAAAATCTACCGCTGCATTAAGGCTAAGTAAATATTTAAAAGGAATTTATGCCTTAGGCTATATTTTCATCATTGTGCCGCCATTTATTAGGAATTGGGTATATGATTTTATTGCCAAAAACCGCTACAAATGGTATGGAAAACAAGATAGTTGCATTATACCTGACGAAAATTTAGCTAAACGCTTCTTATAAAGCTTCATTAAATAGTACATTTGTAATTATGACAAAACTTTCGGTTAACATAAATAAAATTGCAACTATTCGTAACTCACGCGGTGGCAATACTCCTAATTTATTACAGGTAGCAATAGACGCTGAACGTTTTGGTGCACAAGGAATCACAGTGCATCCTCGTCCTGATGAAAGGCATATTCGCTACCAAGACGTTTACGATTTAAATCCTTTACTAAAAACAGAGTTTAACATTGAAGGCAATCCGAAAATTCAAAAATTTGTGGATTTAGTTTTAGACGTCAAACCCGAACAAGTAACCTTAGTGCCTGATGGAGATAATCAACTCACATCAGACCATGGCTGGGATACCATTGCGAATAAAGAATATTTAACAGATATGATTTCTAAGTTTAAAAGTGCGGGCATTCGTACTTCTATTTTTGTTGATCCAGATTTAAAAATGATTGAAGGAGCTAAAGCAACTGGTACTGATAGAATTGAACTATATACTGAAGAATATGCTCGTTTATACTCAACAAAAAAAGAAACAGTTATCAAACCTTTTAAAGAGGCATCAATTCTTGCTAATAAATTAGGTCTAGGCGTAAATGCTGGGCACGATTTAAGTTTAGAAAACTTAGCCTATTTTAAAGCCAATACCGAAAACTTATTAGAAGTATCTATAGGGCATGCTTTAATAAGCGATTCACTGTATTTTGGGTTAGAAAATACAATTCAGTTGTATTTAAGACAGCTGAAGTAATTGTTATGTATTCACAATGAGACAAAATATTTTCTTTATATTTTTAATCCTATTTTCATTATTTACTATAAAAAATAATGCTCAAAACAGAGTAGATAAGTCATCTGAAAAATCAAAACAAATTATAGAAAAATATTTTTGGAAAGGTCCATGTGATAAAAATGGGTTTGAACAATTAACCTTTGAAATATATAGTGATTCCACATTTATTTTGAGACCACTTGAGTGCAAAGATATATATAAATCAAAAAGAGTATTATTCAAAACCAGAAAAGAATGGAAAGCATCAAGGCATTGGGCGGCATATGGTACATGGAAAATTAATGAAGGAAAGAAAAAATATTTTCAAAATAGTAATGAAATGGAGATAGAACAACACGATTCATTTGTTACATTTAAAAATAGCACTATTTTAAAATCAATTAAAGTTAACTAAAAACATGTCTATTAAAGTATTAATCGTAGAAGATGAGCTAGCTCTTCAACAAACTTTAAAATTAAATTTAGAGTTAGAAAACTATCAAGTTGACACGTGTAGTTCTGGTGGTGATGCTATTTCTGTTATAAAAAATTTTAGTCCCGATTTAATCCTATTAGATATTATGCTTCCAGTTATTGGAGGTATAGAGATTTATAAGCAATTAAAAGATTTAAAAATTAATACACCTGTTATTTTTTTAACTGCTAAAAATAATGTGCAAGATAAAATTGAAGGATTAAAATTAGGCGCCGATGATTATATCACTAAGCCTTTTGATTTAGAAGAACTGTTATTAAGAATTCAGAATGTTTTAAAACATAATTATCCTAAGAAAAATGAAACCAGCATTTTTAAATTTGAAAATGGTGAAATTAATTTTTCAACCTTTCAAGTAATTACTAAAGAAGGTAAAATTGAAGACATCTCTAAAAGAGAAATGGCTTTACTAAAACTTTTGACTGACAACATTAATAATGTAGTTTCTAGGGACGAAATATTAGATAAACTATGGGCAAAAGATGAAGTATCTTCATCCAGAACAATTGATAATTACATCTTAAATTTTAGAAAATTATTTGAAAAAAACCCAAAAGAACCCATTCATTTTTTGTCTATTAGAGGTGTAGGATATAAATTTTGTGTTTAAATTTTCTCAAAGCGTTTCCTCTCTACCCCATCAATTACAACGGTTTCTAAAAACATAGCTAGCGGTCGAACCCATAAATTCTCCCCTTCTTCTTGATAGGTAGCTTTATAAACCACCAATTCTTCTAGTGTTTCGCTGTGGCGAGCAATGCCAATCACTTCGTATAAATTACCTTTATAATGTTTATATAATCCTAGCTCCATACTAACTTGTGTGATCGGCTACAATAACCCATTCATTATTTATCTTTTTCCAAAGCAAGGTAAAATATCCTCCTGCAGGCTTTTCCTTATTTAATTGCCACTGCCCTATTACATAAATACTAGTTTCAGATAATTGAGTTGCTTCTTC
>SYEI01000294.1 GCA_005800865.1 Bacteroidota bacterium
AATTCTTCTGATATATCTTTTACCTTTTTAGCGGGTACCCCTGCGTAAATACAACCACCTGGTACAATGGTTCCTTCTGTTAATACAGCTCCTGCAGCAATAATGGAATTAGAGCCAATTTCGCAATTATCCATTACTATTGCGCCCATACCAATTAATACATTATCGTGAACTAAACTACCATGTACAATAGCATTGTGTCCTACAGAAACATTATTGCCTAAAATTGTTTTGGTCTTTTGATAAGTGCAGTGTATCACAGCACCATCCTGAATATTAACTTTATTGCCTAAACGGATGGAATTTACATCGCCTCGCACTACAGCATTAAACCAAAAGCTACAGTCTTCACCGCAAATTACATCGCCCACAATAGTTGCGTTTGGTGCTACAAAGGTGTTTTTTCCTAAATTGGGTTCAATTCCATTAACAGGTAAAATAAATGCCATAAACTTATTTAGAAGAAATGATTTTAGTTCTTAGATCTGTAATCTTTGTATCCAGTTCTTTCATCGCATCTAATGTAAATACATTATCCGTTTTTGAATCAATAATTAGTTTAACTGCTTTTAAATCCTCTAAAACATAAGCGGTTTCATCAGGTAATTTAGAGGATAGTAACAACTCCATTAAATTATCTAACGATTCTTTTTGTGCGAATATTTCTTTTACGATGGGTTCGTTTTTAGTTTCCTTAGCTGTTTGGCAAGCTACATAAAGACCTTCAATCCAAGCGCCAGCAACTAATAAAGAAGATGTACCAGGACGATTATTTTTTCTTAAAGTTTCATCAGCACTTTTAAAAGCTTGTGTAATAATACTTAAAGTTGAATCTCTGTTAGATTGATTAGCAGTCATGCGATCTCCCATATTTTCATCAAAAGAATTACTGACACCAATACTCTTTGCAATAATACTCACGCATTTAAAAAATAACATCGATTCTTGAGTTTGGTCGTAAATGCTTGCTACGTTTAAATCTGCACCATACACACCCAAATTAAGGGCTCTACTACTTTCTAATAAATATCTACTTACGTCGTCGGGATTATTTAATAATTGAACGTTGTATTCTGCATTCGCTAATTTGGTTAATTCCAAAATGGTAGCTCTTGATGAAATCGTATTAAATACATTTTGTGCTGAAATTTTTTGAGAATCAAGACCAACAGCTTGTATTTCATCGTCTGTTGTATTTAGTTCTTCTTGTTTATTTCCTCCGCACGAACTTATTAAAAGAACAACTGAAGAGGTTAAGAAAAAAAGTTTAATTTTTAAAAGCATAGAGTATTTATTATTTAAGTAAATATACTTTTTTATTAAAATAAATTTATATTATTTATTGGTTATTTTTTCACACCATTTTTATAGGTAATACGGCTGATTTCTTTACCTGTTTTATCATAAAAAACCCAATCGCCGTGTGCAACACTTTGTTTTTTACCTTTTCGTTTTTCACTAACCACTTTGTAATTACTTTCGGATTGTATTTTGTTGTTAGAGAAATAAGAAATGGATTTCCCAGACAAACGTCCATCTTTAAAGCCTTGAGTCTTCATAATACCACCAGTTTCATAATAGTATGTCCAAGTGCCATGTTGTTTTCCTTTGCTGTAATTACCATCACTATCAATAAAGTTTCCTTTTTCGTAGTAGCTTGTCCAATGACCGTGTTTAATTCCGCTTACATAAGAACCTTTTTCTCGGTACTGCCCAGTTTCGAACCAATATTCCCAAAAGCCTTGCTTTTTACCTTTTTCGTTATAAGTTCCTTTGTAGTTAGCTTTTCCATTCATATACCAACCTTCCCATAAACCAGTAATTTGAGCATCTTTAAAACTTCCTTGATCCTTTAATTGCCCATTGTTATACCAACTTTGCCATTGCCCGTTTTCTTTGCCAGCAACATAAGAGCCTTCTTGTAATTTTTTACCATTCTCAAACCAAGTTGTCCAAATGCCCGTTTTTAAATCATTGTCAAAATTACCTTGTTTCCATTTTTCGGTAGTTGGATAAAAATATTCCCAAGTGCCTGTTTGTTTATCATCTAAAAAATATCCTTCTGATTCTTTATTCCCATTACTGTAATAGTAAGTCCATTTATCGTTTCGTAAACCATCTTTTAATGTTCCTTCCATTTCTTTTTCACCTTTTTCGGTAAAGAATTTCCAGAGACCGCTTTTCTTTCCGTTTACAAACCAGCCTTCGCTTTTTTCTTTATGATTTTGGTAGTAAGAAGAGTAGAAACCATTCAATACGCCTTTTTCATAATTAGCTTCATAGTCCAATTCCCCGTTAGGATGAAAGTAGCGCCATAAGCCATTCATAAAGCCTTCTTTATAGGCGCCTTGAGCTTTAATAATTCCACTGTTGTATTGTGCCGTAATGGTTCCGGAACCATTTGTAATAATTTGTTTTCCTAATTCATTCCACATATTGTGAATAGCAAAAGCAACAGAATCCACGTATTCCTTTTCTAATTTTTGTTGACCATTTTCGTAATATTCAATAATCTTTCCGCAGGGTTTGCCTTTACAAAATGAGGAAACAGAAGCTGGTTTTCCGTTTTTATAAAAGGTTTTTACTTCGCCTTCTTTTACATCATTTTCAAATTTTCCAGAACTTTCTAATTGTCCGTTATCAAAATAATATATCCAATCACCTGTTTTTTTTCCTTTGGCAAAGGATTCACGACTTTTTACCGTTTTGTTTTCGTGGTACGATGTCCAAATACTATCAGGTAAATTTTGATTAAAAACGGTTTCTTGTGCTAACTCACCAGTTTTAGAATAGTAATAATTGTGCCCGTTTTTTTTGCCTCGATTATAATTTTCGATAGCTTTTAAAACTTTATTTTCATAATAAAAATACCACGTACTATCTTCTTTTCCGTTGTAAAATGAACCTTTACGAGATACGTTACCATTTTTGTAATACTCTACATGGCGTCCATGAGGCATGCCTTTTACAATATTGGATTCGGATTTTAGTTTTAATTGTTCACTATCGTAGTATTCTTTTTTAGGTTGTGCAAAAGCTGAGAAGCTTAAAAAAAGAAAGGAAATAAATAAGAGTTTGTATGCCTTCATAAC
This sequence comes from Bacteroidota bacterium, assembly GCA_005800865.1. Lineage (GTDB taxonomy): Bacteria > Bacteroidota > Bacteroidia > B-17B0 > Aurantibacillaceae > UBA4416. The sequence goes on from SYEI01000294.1 coordinate 3,093, forward strand.
AGTAAAATTAAGGTTATAACGACTTTTAAGGTGTGGGATACAAAAAAATTGTAAACAATAGGAGGTTTAATAACGTATTGGAAAAACAAAACTCTGCCAGTATTCTAAACGCTGGCAGGGTTGAATATAAAAAGAGATTATTTTCCTTTAAACTCAGGCTTACGCTTTTCTAAAAAAGCATTTACACCTTCGGCGTAATCTGAGGTAGATGCTGCATCTACTTGTATAATACCTTCGCGCGCTAATTGTTTATCGTGTGTGTTAAATAAGCTTTCGTTTAATAAACGCTTCGTTAAGCCCATTGCTTTTGTTGGCATATTGGCTAATGTATTCGCAAAAGCCAAAACATCCGCCATAAAGGTTTCATCAGCAAATACTTTATAAATCATACCTATTTGTTGAGCTTCGGTTGCCATTACTTTGTCGCCAGTCATCATTAAAGCAGTTGCTCTTTGAAAACCAACTAAACGAGGTAAGAAAAATGTTCCGCCGCTATCTGGTATTAAACCAATTTTACTAAATGCTTGAATAAAAGAAGCAGAGTTTGTTGCGGTTACGATATCGCAAGCCAAAGCAATATTAGCGCCAGCACCAGCGGCAACACCATTAACCGCAGCTATGATTGGTTTTTCAATTTTACGGATTCTTAAAATAATGGGATTATAATGCTCGTCAACTATTTTTGCAATGCCAGGTCCGTTTGGGTCAATAGCTTCTGCTAAATCTTGTCCTGCACAAAAAGCTTTGCCAGTTCCTGTTAATACAATAGCTCTAACGTTATCATCAGCTTCTGCTTTATCTAAAACGCTTTGAAGTTCCAAAGCCATTTCACGATTAAAACTATTGAATTTATCTGCACGGTTTAAAGTAATAACCATGACTTTATCTTGTAATTGAGAAAGTATGTAGCTCATAATTGATTTAATTAATGAGCTAAAATTGGGATTTATTTTTTGGAAAACGAAATTTTATATTGAGTTCCTTTTTCGTCGCTGGTTAAATTGCAAGTACCATTAATTTGTTCAATTAAACCGCCTAAAATCTCCATACCGATAGAGCTTTTAGGAATGACCGTTTTGTCAAATCCTTGTCCATTATCTTTAATAGTTAAAAATACTTGTTTGTTATTTTCAACTAATAAAATTTCGATTGCTCCTTCTTTTTTGTTTGTAAAAGCATGTTTATAGGCATTGGTAATTAATTCGTTAACAATTAAAGCTAAAGGAATAGCTGCCGAAATATCTATATCTACTTCTGTAATGCCTTTTATGATTTTAATATGCTCAAAGGACTTATATGAATCAGAAATATGTTCAATAATTTGATTGAGGTATTCTTTAAAATTAATGTGAGAATAGGATTTTGCTTTATAAATTAATTCATGAACCGTGGCAATAGAATCTAAACGATTACGGCATTCCATAAATAATTGTTTATGATAATGATCATTTGATTTCTCGCTTTGTAAATTCATTAAGCTTGCTACAATACTTAAATTATTTTTCACACGATGATTCACTTCTTGTAATAGAATATTTTTTTCGTCTAATGCTAATTCTAAAGCTTGTTTTGCTAGTTGCTTATTATGCGATTCAATAGTTAATGATAGCATTTGTGCAGCTACCAATCCATATTTTTGTTCTTGCAAGGTCCACTCGCGGGGACATCCAACATTTTCAAAACAAATAACGCCAACCATTTCTCCTTCAATCCTAACTGGAACATCCATCAAGGATTGAATATCATGTGGCTTTAAATAAAATTCATAAAGCTCTGCTGTTTTTGTTTCGGTTAGTGTATTTCGAGTGATGATTATTTTTTCGGTTTCAAATAGGCTGAAATACAAAGGCATGGCAATACGAGGCAATGCCGTTTGTGGTACTAGTTTGTTTTCTCGCGCATCAAAATTTCCAATACATTGGATTTGAGTTTTTTCGGTATCAAATAACCATGCATTTACACGTGTAGTTTGCATAGCTCTTGATGAAGATTCTAATATTTCATAAATAGCTTCATTCAATTGGCCATCTCTAATTTTACGAGATTTAGCAAGATTTTCAATCGTCAAACTTTTTTTAATAATATCTTTTCGTACTAAATTTTGTTGGGTATTATCTCGTAAATAAAATACAAAATACGTTTCGCTGTTGGCCTCATCTTCTTGATATAAAATTCGGAAAGCGATATTGATGTATTTTTTTGTTTTATGTTTAAAGTTTTCGGTATTGTAATATTCACCATATTTCATGGCTTTATCCAACGCTTCATCAAATAAAAAAAGAGGATTAATAAATAAGGATTGAAATCCATCTTTTAAGATTTCTTCATCGCTATAACCTAATAATGAACTGTTATTTGACGTTTGAAAAATAATTTCACGTTTTTGATTTAAAACAAAAACATGTTCTAAAAAATTATTGACGATGAGGTTGAAAAAGGATTTACTTACCATGCTCAAAATACTTTAAGCTAAGATAATACTTATTTCGTAATATAAAAATAGTATTTAGTCGAAATTAAATGCATTTGAAATAATCAAAGGGCTCCAAACAATCTTCACATTGATGTAAAGCTTTACAGGCCGTGCTACCAAATTGAGAAATTAATTTGGTGTTTTGAGATTTGCAGCGTGGACAAGCGATATTTTTAGTTTTACCAGTTAGCCAACTTTTATCTTCGGTGCTATGCTCAGGCGGTGCGATACCGTAAATTCTTAGTTTTTCTTTGGCTTCAGCTGTAATCCAATCGGTTGTCCAAGGAGGAGAGAAAATAGTATTAATTGAGATATTGGTGAACCCATTTTCTGTCAATTTTTTTCGCACATCATCTTCTATCTGTTTCATGGCTGGGCAGCCAGAGTAGGTAGGCGTGATTTTTAAAGTAAGCGACACCTCGTCCGTAATATTAATATCTCTAATAACGCCTAATTCGATGATAGAAATGACTGGAATTTCTGGATCGGGGATTTCAGAAAGTAATAAAAGTATGTCTTCTTTGGTTTTCATATTTTAACCGCAAAGATCACAGAGATTTTTTGCGCAGAGAGTATTGGGTAATTATAAGATAAATATCGCTGCAATAATCATGATGATGATAATCACAATGTATTGCCAAATATCTACAAAGTAAGGCGATATTTTTTTCCAGGATTCTTTAAAGCTCATTAGATAATCACTAATAGATAGTTTTTCTTAAATTCTGTTTTGCAATCTGATTTAATATTTTCGATAAATATTTTTTGCCCACCTTTCATCTCTTTCACAATTGATTTTATGTCGCCAGTAATTTCATTGCTTTTCATTTTGATATTCCTTTTTGCTTCAGGAGTATCAATAGCAAATTGATACTCAGATACAGGACATTCTTTAGGAATAGAAGGCAATAATTCTTGTAAAGTTTTTACTTTCGAAAATTGTGATTTTGTGATTTTTATTTTTTCGGTTCTATCGCCTTGCGAAAAACTTAAAGCACTGATGCAAACAAAAATTAGTACATAAAATAATTTCATACAAAATAAATTAAAATTACCATTTAGCATCAGGATACATTCTTGGCAAAGCTTGCATCTCTGCTAAAATAAATGCCAAATGTTCTGTATGAATTCCTTTGCGGCTACCAGTTTGCATAAATACATTTTCTGGTTGTGTTAAAGTACATTTTGCTAATAAATCAGCCATGTGTTTTTCCCATTTGGCTTTCACTAAATTCAAATCAACAGCGATACCTTCTTTTAATAAAATTTCATCAACTTCATTCATTTCAAATAACTCGCCAGTATATTGCCATAATTGGTTAATAGCAGTTTGTGCTTTATTATGACTTTCTTCAGTACCATCACCAAAACGTTCTAACCAAGATGAGGTATGACGTAAATGATAGGTTACTTCTTTAATTGATTTTTGGGCAATACCAGCTAAAGTTTCGTCTTTACTTTTTGCTAATTCTGTAAAAAAATAATAATCAAAACAATCCATGATTGCTTGACGAGCAATGGTTTTGGCATAATCGCCATTTGGTTGTTCTGTTATTTGGGCATTAAAAAACTGTCTATCATTTCTGAAATAAGCTAAATCATCGGCGCTTCTGCCTTTGTTTTCGATCGTTGCAGCATATTCTAATAATGATTTTGCTGCACCTGTAATATCTAGAGCAATGTTAGTTAAAGCTAAATCTTCTTCTAAAAAAGGACCGTGGCCTGTCCACTCACTTAAACGTTGTGCTAAGATTAAGTTAGTATCTCCTAATCGTAATGTATAATTAAATAATGCTTCTTGTGTTGTCATTTTGTTTTTTCTTGAACCGCAAAGAACACAGAGGTTTTTCGCTAAGGTCGCTGAGTATTTTGTTTTTAAATTAAAGAGTTAAAAGTTTTGGCTTTGTCTGAATCATAATCCCTTCAGTCAAATAGTCTCTTAAATCTTTTCAGTCTTTGTTATAATTACATATGCCCTATAGCATCCGGAATTTGATAAAACGTAGGATGACGATATACTTTATCGTTTGAAGGCTCGAAGAAAGGACCGATATCTTCTGGGCTACTAGCTACAATAGCGTTAGATGGAACTGCCCAAATCGAAACTCCTTCTCCACGACGAGTGTATAAATCTCTTGCATTTTGCAAAGCCATTTCTTTATCAAACGCATGTAAACTTCCGCAGTGTACAAAAGGTTGCCCTGCTTTTTTTTGTAAAAATATTTCCCAAACTGGGCCTTGATTATCTGACAGTGTATTCTATTTAGTGTTTAGTAGTTTTATTTTGTTTGGTGACTGAGCGGAGTCGAAGTCACCGTATTTAAGCTGCTTCGTAAACCTCTTTACGTTTTTTAGCAAAAGCTTGTGCTGCTTCCCTTACCCAAGCGCCTTCATCATGCGCTTTGTTACGAGCCGCTAAACGTTCTTTGTTGCATGGACCGTTTCCGCTAATTACTTGTTTAAACTCAGCCCAATTTGGCTCGCTGTAATCGTATCCTTTTTTTGCTTCGTTCCATTTTAGATTTGCATCAGGAACGGTTAAGCCTAAATATTCTACTTGTGGAACCGTTTGATTGACGAATTTTTGACGCAATTGATCATTTGTTTCACGCTTAATACGCCATTTCATGGCATTTTCGCTATTTGGAGATTCCGCATCCGGCGGACCAAACATCATCATTGTTGGATACCACCAACGGTTTAAGGCGTCTTGTGCCATTGCTTTTTGATCAGCAGTACCAAATGACAAGTGAGTCATAATTTCGAAACCTTGACGCTGGTGAAAGCTTTCTTCCTTGCAAATACGCACCATAGCACGTGCATAAGGTCCGTAAGAAGTACGTTGCAACATCACTTGATTCATAATAGCAGCACCATCTACTAACCAACCCACTGCACCAATATCTGCCCAAGTTAAAGTTGGATAATTAAAAATAGACGAATATTTTGCTTTACCAGTGTGTAAATTATTTAATAATTCATCGCGACTAACACCTAAAGTTTCAGCAGCTGTATATAAATATAATCCATGTCCACCTTCGTCTTGCACCTTAGCCAATAAAACTACTTTAGCGCGTAAACTTGGCGCACGAGTAATCCAATTACCTTCTGGCAACATTCCCACTATTTCAGAGTGCGCGTGTTGTGATATTTGGCGAATTAAATGCTTACGGTAATTATCCGGCATCCAATCTTTAGGCTCCACCATTTCATTTTTGGCTAATTTGCCTTCAAATACATCTTCAAATTGAGTAAGTTCCATCTTTTTTGTTTATGAATTATACAAATATAAGCTTTTGACCGCTTTTTTTCAAAGGTTTTATCCTCATTTTATACCTGTTTAAACAATAAAAATCATTTACTGTTTAATTATCACATTAATATTTTATTTTTGCGCAACTAAAATTAAAAAAATGGCAAGATTCCACACCTTAATAGTAAAAGATATTCGCAGAGAAACAGCTGATGCTGTTTCCATTGCTTTCGATATTCCTTTAGCAATTCAACACGAATACCAATTTAAACAAGGTCAATATATTACAGTTAAATTAACCGTGAATGGCGAAGAATTACGTCGTTCATACAGTATTTGTACCAGTCCTTATAGCGAAAAAGAATTACGCGTAGCTGTAAAAGAAGTACAAGACGGAAGAGCTTCAACTTTAATGAACCGTACATGGAAAGTAGGTGACGCTGTTGAGGTAATGACTCCAATGGGAAATTTTAGTTCAATTTTATCAGGTAATAACAAAAAACATTATGTGTTATTTGCTGGTGGAAGTGGTATTACACCTATGATGAGTATTTTGAAAAGTGTTTTATATATCGAAAAACAAAGTAACGTTACTCTAGTTTACGCAAACCGTGATGAAGATTCAGTGATTTTTAAAACTGAGATTGAGAAAATTGTTTCTGAAAATTCGGATAGAGTAAAAGTATTAAACGTTTACGATAACCCTAAAACACAAGTAAGCGATTTACAAAAAGGATTATTATCAGTTGATAGAGTAAAAGCTATTGTTGAAAATTACGGTGGCGTTAACGCAGATGAATATTTTATTTGTGGTCCTGGTCCAATGATGGAAAACATTAAACAAGGATTAGAGAATTTAAAAATTGCCAAAGAAAAAGTTCACATCGAATATTTTAGTGCGGTGGCTGATGCTGTCGCAAAAGCAGAAGGCGCAGTTGTAACAGGTGCTGATGTTAACAGTGAGGTAACGGTTATACAATACGGTATTGAAACGACGATGAAATTAAATACTGCAGGTTTAACTATTTTAGATGCAGCTATAGATGCAGGTGTTGATGCGCCATTTAGTTGTAAAGGGGCTGTTTGTTGTACTTGCCGTGCTAAGGTAATTGAAGGAAAGGCAAAAATGGATGCAAACTTCGCCTTAACTGATGCTGAGGTTGAAGATGGTTTTATTTTAACTTGCCAAGCGCATCCTTTAACTGAAAAGTTAGTTGTTGATTTTGATGCAATTTAAGATTTGATTGATATAAAATGAAAAAGCCTCTACATTTTGTGGGGGCTTTTTATTTTTTTATCTGTTCCTTTTTTTCAATAGGAACATCGTCGATAAATACTCTAAAATTATCAAACCATGCTTTCCCTTCTCCAACAAGTAAACCACCTACTAATATTTTTGTTTCTTCTGAGTTAAAAGGTAAGGTTATACTATATTCTTTCCAGTCGTTAGTGCCTAAAATAGGTTCTTCTTGCATGTTATTAAATTCTAACATTTCTTTGTCTTTATTTATTCTCATCCATAAACCTGCCCAACCATCTTTTACGTTTTCTGTTTTTACATAAGCTTTTAAGGTAATTTTTTTTCCTTCAAACCTACTTAATATTGTAAGTGCGCAAGCACCAAAATTTCGGTCTTTCGCTTTTGTGTCTTCACTAATTAGTAGAGCATATTTTCCTTCTTGAACAGTAAGCGAATCAATACTGGTAATGTATCCATAAGCTCGCCCTTCTATATACAATAGATCACAATATTTTAAACTGCCATTTTTGTTTTTTCTTTCAATGGTTCCATTGATTTCACTTTGAGAAAAAGATGTTGATGCAATTAATAAGAGGATGAAAAGATATAGTGTGTTTTTTGTCATAAGCATTATAATGCGGCTTTTAGTAAAAGACACAAAATGTGTAGATCATTTTTATCATTTATTATTTTAAACTCTCTACCAATTTTTCAAAATTCACTTCTTCTTGAGTTCCAGAAGCCATGTTTTTTAGCATCACGGTGTTGTTGGCCATTTCGTTGCCACCAACAACTCCCACAAAAGGAATTTGTTTTTTATCAGCATACTCAAATTGTTTGGCAATTTTCTTCACCACATCTGGATATACTTCTGCATTTATACCTAAAGCTCTTAATTTAGAAACTAAACCTACGCAGTGCATTAATTCGGCTTCACCAAAATTGGCTAATAAAATTTTTGTGGTAGATACTCTATTGACAGCTTCAGGAAATAAATTTAATTCTTCCATCACATCATAAATACGATCAACGCCAAAAGAAATACCAACGCCTGATAAACCTTTTAGTCCGAAAATACCCGTTAAATCATCATAACGACCGCCACCTAAAATACTTGGAGTAAAGGTTCCAGCATTGGCTTTTGCTTCAAAAATGGTTCCTGTATAATAATTTAAACCACGCGCTAAAGTAATATCTAATTCAACGGTGATGTGTTTGATATTAAGTGTATTCAAATTATTTAATAAAAATTCAATTTCTTCAATTCCTTTTTTTCCTACTTCGCTATTTGCTAAAAATGTTTTTAAAGTGCTTACTTTATTTTCATTTGAACCTGATAAATCAATTAAGGGTTCTAATTGTTTAATAGCAGTTTCCGAAATTCCTTTTTCTTGCAATTCTTTTACGACGCCGTCTTTACCTATTTTATCCAACTTATCAATTGCAACCGTAATGTCAATGATTTTATCGCTGGCATTTAAAATTTCAGCAATGCCACTTAGTATTTTTCGGTTATTAAATTTCACCAATACTGGAATATTTAATTCAGAAAATGATTTATCCATCATGGCAATTAATTCTAATTCATTAATTAACGAGTTAGAGCCAATCACATCGGCATCGCATTGGTAAAATTCGCGGTAACGACCTTTTTGAGGTTTATCGGCACGCCAAACAGGCTGTATTTGATAACGTTTAAAAGGGTAGGTGAGTGCGTGGTTATTCATTACTACATAACGCGCAAATGGCACGGTTAAATCGTAACGCAAAGCTTTTTCGGTTAAAGCTTCAGAGTTATATGATTTTTCTAAAGAGGTATTAAATTCTTTTTTGAGTAATTCTTTTTTATCGTCTTTACTCTCGTGTATGCGAGAATTTAAAACTTTAAAAATTAATTGATCACCTTCTTCGCCATATTTACCAGTTAAGGTTGTAATATTTTCCATCGTTGGCGTTTCAATAGGAGCATAACCAAACAATTGAAAATTGGTTTTAAGGATATTGAAAATATATTGGCGCTTTTGCATTTCTGCAGGACCGAAATCTCTGGTGCCTCTTGGAATGGATGGTTTCATGATATGAATAAAACCATAAAAATATACATTTAAAGAGAGCTTTGCAAAGAGAATATAGGGCATAAAAAAGCCTTCAATTAGTGAAGGCTTTTTCTTAAATCGATTGTATCTTATTTCACATGCGCTTCTTCTACCTGAAGCACCTCATAGTAAGTTGGGCTATTTGGATCCGCATCATATACATAAGCAATGATATGGCATTTTGATGCGTTGTATGCTGAATTAATTGAATAATTAGGGAATGCTTTTACAGCAGAGTCATTTGCTACAGCACCACTAGTAAAAATAGGGTCGCCAAAAGAACTATTAACAGCTTCTCTTAAAACGTGATTGAACTCGTAATCTGGAATTAATTGACTTCCGGATGGTAATCTATAATCTAATTGTTCAGCAATAATGCTGTCTTCAGATAATAATACCACTAGTTTGTATATACCAGCATTATTAGTTAATGATTTAACAGTAATGCTTGTGTTTAAGTTATTGTTTGATGTTGTAAAAGTATTTCTAATCTTAATTTCAAATTTAGCTGGACTGCTAAGCATTTGAGCTACATCGCCTTCCCATGTTGTAAAAGCCTTGATGAAATTAGCTGAGCCAAATCCAGATCTATTGATTAATCCATTTGGATTCCCTGCTAAAGAAACGCCAAAAGTATTGTCGTAAGCCGTGCTAGTAGGATTTCTTAAATCTGTAGGGTATGTGGCATTTATATTAGCAAAAAATCCTGCATGAATAGCCAAAGCAACTACTTGTCCTGGATACTTTTTTGTTAAGTATTTTAAAGTGTCAGCTGCTGCCGGGCAATTGCCACATTTGTGTCCAGTGTAATCTTCAACAAATACTTTCCTATTTCCTTTAATAGCTTCTGCGTTTGGATCTTTTACATTTTTAACTTTATCACAACTTACTATAATTAATATAATTGCAATTAAGATGGTGATTTGATAAATTATTTTTTTCATAGTACTATTATTTAATCTATTTATTAAAAACTGGATGAAATACTAATGTTTAAGCCACTTGATGAAGGCACAAATCGGCAAACACCACCAGCGCAAAAAATACCTTGACGTTGACGACCGTAACTTACAGAAACTCTTGTAGGTCCGTTTGTATAGCCTAACATTCCAAAATAATAATGTATTTTTTTTGATTCAATTGGGTTTTCGTAATTGTATTGATCGGCTAAAGTAATGCTCCAATGAGAAGTTGGCGTCCATTCAATTAAGCCAGATACCCATGATCCAGTGTTGCTAGTAATGTTTTTATTTCCATTCGCATCAATAGCATGTTCTTTATAATCATAATCTGCAAAAAAACCTTGTGCTTCAAAGCGAATAGCAGAACCAGTTTTGTATCTCCAGGTAACATCTAGCACGCCAATGTGAGATTTAATATCTGGATGTTCCTCTTTATCAGGAGTATTAAATTGTACAATAGATTGATTTAAAAATTGATTAGCATACATCACTGTCAATTTTAATTTTTTATTTAATTTTTTAGTGATTTCAATATTAAAATCATGATAATATTCTTCTCCAAGATTACTGTAATTGGTTGAATATTTAAAGTTTCTCAAAGTATCGTTAATTGGAGCTATTCCAACGGTATCAGTTGCGAAATATGCTGATGCATTCAGTGTAATGTCCATTCCATATTTACCTCCTAACCAAGTTCCTTTTTTTACTTTATATTGTATCTCTCCTGTTCCGCCAACTTCTCCATTTGGTTGAGTTGCATACGGGTAATATGCCATTAATGAATACGTATGAAATTTGCTGAAATCTGGCTGGTAATTAATCATGGCAATCGTATTTTGCGCATCTCTATCACTTCTAAAACTCATGTTGTCTAACATTTTTCCAGAAAGCATTGCCGAAAATCCATCTGTTCCATACGATGCAGAGGCAATAACCGCGTGACCTTGCTGATAGCTGTATTTATTTTGATAAGATGGATCGTTTGCTTTATTGGCATACTCTGCATTAAAATTAAATCCGCCTCTAATGATAGTGATACGTCCAGCACCTGTAGCCACATTTTGCGGCAAAACTAATGTTGGATTTTGATCTTCTTGATATTTACTTACAAAGCTTCCACCTATAATTACTTTTGTTTTAGATTTTCCTAAAATAGAATCAAATACATCCATGATATTTACTTCAGCGTCAATTCCACGAACTACTCCAGGTGATAACGAAAAATACGTACGTTGTTTACCTACTAAACCTTTAATGGTAATACCATTTTTTGGAGTAAAAATAACGCGCATTCCGTCTAATGCATTATCATAAAGCAGTCCACGATTTTCATAAGCTCTTAAAGTAATTCCACTACCAAATTGCTCATAAAAATTACCAACTGTAATATCAATATCTTTGTGCTGATATCTAGCAAAGCGATAAGGGACACCAGAACCTTTGTAGCCTGGCAAATAACCTAATAATGGTGGGTTATAACTTTCAAAACGAACACCAGCACTAAAACCACCTTTTGAATAATTAATATTTCCAAAGGCATTGTATCTAAATAATTCACTGCCCGGATCGGCATCTATGATAGTGTCTTTTTGATAATAAGCGGCATCTATCTGAAAATTACCGTGAACCGAACCTAACTCATTTAATATTTGAGAGTTGGCTGTATTGCAGAATAATGCAGCAGAAGAAATAATTAAAAAGCGTGTAATAGATTTTACAGACATATAATGTTAGTGGTTAGGTAATTAAAATAGGAATTAGTGAGCTGCTATTTTTTCGCCTTTGGCTAATTTTCTAACATGTTCAAATAATTTTTCTTC
>SYEI01000295.1 GCA_005800865.1 Bacteroidota bacterium
AGTAACTGTATTAAAAAACTTTGCTGGACCTAATGGTCAACCAATATCATCTCCGATAGAAGCGCCTAACGGAAGACTGTATGGTTTAGCTAATAATATTGCATATCACTATGATCCAGTGGCAATGACCTATAGTTTAATGACTGGTTTTGGAATAACACCAGGCGCCCCTACAGGTCAACTCACATTAGCACCTAATGGATACATGTACGGTTTAAATACAAATGGAGGAATAGGTGGAGTGGGGGCTATACTTAGATTTGACCCTGCTACAAATGGTTACAACAAAGTGGCTGATTTTAGTAGTAATTTTTTTAATATAATGGGAAAAAGCCCTCACGGAACATTAAGTTTGGCCCCTGACGGAAACTTATATGGCGTAACTACCGAGGGTGGGTTATATAATTATGGAGTTATTTTTAAATTTAACCCTTCAAATAACACACTTAGTAAAGTTTTTGATTTTAACGGCATAAACGGCAGAACCTCGTTTTATACCCAATTTCTAAGCCCATGTCAGTCGCTAATAAATATAAACGGTCCAGTTCAGTTGTGCTCAGGTTCTGGTCAATCAGTTTTTTATAATGTGCCATTAGCAGTGGGTTCTACATATACTTGGACGTCTTTACCTAGCGTGTTAATTAGTGGAAATACTAATTCAAATAGTATTACACTAAATCTCAGTGGTCTTTCAGTGGGTATTTACACACTGTCGCTATCTTCAACTAATGCTTGTAGTATGTCACTTTCATCATCATTAACTTTAACCGTAAATCCCGCTTCATCTCTTCCCACAGTTTCCATTTCTGGTAACACAAATGTTTGCGAGGGTTCAAGTGTTACGTTCACTGCTTCCGGTGTAAATACATATACTTGGAGCGAAGGTATAACAAATCCAGTGTTTAATACTATACCAGTTTCCAATACAACTTATAGTGTAATGGGTGAGGATTTAAATAACTGTATTGTAACGGAAACAATAGCAGTTACAGTTGATCAAACATGCACTGACGTATGGCCAGGTGATGCCAACAGCGATGGCTTAGCAGATAATTTAGATGTGTTAGAACTTGGATTACATTATACTCAAACAGGAACACCAAGAGCAAATACAAGTAATGTTTGGCAATCCTATTATTCAAATAGTTGGACTGGAACTATCACCAATGGTAAAAATTTAAATCACAGTGATTGTAATGGAGACGGAACAATTAACGATGATGATACCTTGGCGATATTTAATAATTATGGATTAACTCATGCATTTAAACCTGCACAAACCAATTCGGTTAATCCTCAATTAAGTATTGTACCTGATCAGGCTGCTGTTTTAAAAGGAACGTGGGGCACCGCATCTATTTATTTAGGAGATGCTAATACAAATATTAATAATATTAATGGTTTGGCTTTTACAATTGATTTGGATAACAGTTTAATTGAAACCAATAGCGTTTATATAGAGTATCAAAATTCGTTTATTGATGTTGGACAAAATTTACATTTTAGAAAATTAGATTTTGCTAATGGCAAAATATATACGGCTACAACACATACAATAAATAATAACGTAAATGGTTATGGAAAAATAGCAACGCTGCATTACCAGATCAAATCTACTTTAACAAGTGCTGAGGTTTTAAATTTAGGAATATCACAAGCTAATCAATCAGATGCTTTGGGAACAATATCCTCACTAACTTCCAATACGAGCTCCTTAACAGCCACAATAGATGTTGGCTTACAGGAATTCTTAAATAGTAGCACTATTTTTATAAGTCCAAACCCAAACAACGGTTTACTAACAATCAACTCAAAAACTGAACTTCAAAAAATAGAAGTAATTTCTATAACTGGCGCATTGTTGTTAAGTGAAACTCCAACTAACGTTTCTCATACATTGCATTTAGAAAATTTCTCTAACGGAATTTATTTTGTGAATGTATATCAGAACGATAGAATTGTGAAGAGAGAGAAAATTGTTTTGAATAAGTAAATTTTGACTAACACCTGTCAGGTTTATAGCAAACCGCTTAGTAAACCTGACAGGTGTATAGAAGTTAACTACTTCACTTCCGTTGTATCGCCAAGGCTTTTAAAAGCTTCATCAACTTCAGCAACTATTTTTTCGTAGTCACTTTTTACAGAAGCAATTTCAGGTTTCATTAATTCTAATTCATCCAATTGTGCTGTGTAATCTTTCTCCACTTGTTTTGCATCTCCTGAATTGGTTTTCACTTGCTCAACTAAAGTTTTATTTTTTTCAATCATTAATTCCAAACGTGTAATTAATGGATTGATTTTTTCGGAGAGCTTAGTAAATAAACTATCGTTAGTATTGGCATTTGTAATCGTGTCTGAAAAGGCTACAGATGATAGCTCCGAACGGTAAGACACTAAAAGAGAATCTTGTTGTTTTAACTCTGTTTGTGTAGCTTCTATTTTTTGAACGAATGCATCTGTATCATCAAAACAAGATGTCATACTAAATACTAAAACAATAGAAGTGGCGATTGTTGCAATGGTAGTTTTCATGAGGAGTTTTTTAATTGTTTTTAAATAGTCTCATGGTGCTGGCATGTTTTATTTTTCTAGAATTATTGAAACATGACAGGTTCATGATTTTTAGTTTTATGGTTTAATGATTGATTACATTAAACTAATAATTGTAACCCATCATTAACATATATTAAGGATTTGTGATAGGTCGCAGATAGCGAAGATTTTTTATCACTGGTTAAGATTTGATACCTGCAATCTAAATAAATCTTTACTAACATCTTTAAATAGCAACACAGATTAAACGGATTAGGCAGATAAATGCGGATTAAAAATAATTTCTGCTATTGTAAAATCAGCAGTATCCGCTAAATCCGCGTTCCTATTTTTTATCACACAAGTTCTTAATAAATCAGTGTTATCGGCGTTCTATTAAAAACTACATCTTTATCTTCCTCAATTCTTTAAATGCAGCACGTTCAATAGCAGCAATGTTATCTAACATGTCAGCGCTTTCTAAAAAATCTTTTTGCTCGTTTAATCTGCCTTTAAAAATACGTCCCATATTAATAGCACTTGCGCGCCATAAATCACCTGCTTTTGTAAATTCATCAGATAGCGTGAGTAGTTTTTGATTACCAGTAATGTCGCTAGCTTGTTCTAAAAATGCGGCATATAAAAAACGGAAGCCTCCGCCACCAGTTCCAATTTCTTCTTGCATGCGAACTATTTGCCCCATGTACAAACCTGCTTTACGTGGACCTAACTTCTCTCTCCATTTACGAATTTGACGAGCTGTATAGTTGATGCCATCCACGCCAGCAATTGGCCCTGGAATGTTTAGCATATCAAATGCCGAACGATGAATGGCTTTATAAATTGATTTTTGTAAATGTTCTTTTGATACTTGTTTTACGTTTTCAGGATAATACACATGTCCTTTTGGGGCTAGTGGTCCTTTTGCAAAACGTACTTTTAACATGTCTTCTTCAGTAAGCGTGGTAACGGTTTCCATCACTGGGTCGCTCACTAAATAATTCCCATTTTCTTTTCCGTAAACTACTAAATTATGGGCGTTAAAATGAAAACGGTATTCGGCAGGAAAGTATGGTAAGTTGTAAACTCCCACTTGGCAACCAACAGGATTTCCTAATTGTATTTGTTTATTTAAATAATCGTATGCTTCTTTCTCGCTGCTAAATTTTCTGCGATTTACTTTTATGCCTAATAATTTACTGGCTCTACTAAAAATCCAACCTGGCATACTTCTATATGAAACTGCTGGCCCACCATTGACCATTAAAAAAGGAATGTGAATATAAAATATACCAGAACCTAAGCCAAACATCAATGGCTCAGTCATGAATTCTAAACCATGATGTCTTAAAAGACCTGTGGCAACACCGTTTTCGCAATGAGCGGTTTGAATATGATTGTAGGGTAAAATTAATTTATTATCCATGGAAATTTTTTAATTCCTCTACACTAATGTCAAATGCTTTGGCGTAGGTTGCTAATTTTGTATCGCTTAAATTTTTAAAAACTGAAGGTTTAAAATGACGTTTGATAGTCCATTTCCAAAATCCAGTATAACCAGAAAGTAAAGTAATGTCCATTAGTTTTACTTCCATGAAATAAAAAATAGGACTAATCTCTCCATTTTTTACTTGCGCTGCTGCCTCTGCAACTCTTTCTTTAATGTCATCCCAAGCATTATCTAAAGCTTGTTTTTTTACATCCCAACCTGTGCTTAAATCAGAAGTATATTTACCATCAGATCCTTTTACGTAACATACTTCACGCGTAACACCTACCAAAGCAGATGCATCTTGTGGTAAATCTTCTTTTTTCATTTGTAAGTAATTAGCAAACGGTTAGTAAGCAGTACGCATAAGTAAAACGCGCACTTTCGGGAACCATTAATAATATTTTTTGTCCAGCCTTTAATTTACCTGAATTCATTAACTCTTCTACCATCATAAAAATAGAGGCTGAGCCAATGTTTCCGGTAGAAGATAAATTAGTGAACCATTTTTCTTGTGGAATTTGAATATCGTATTTCAAAATTTCTTCGGCAATTTTCGCTCTGAAAAATTCTGACGATAAGTGTGGTAAAAAGTAATCTAATGTAGTGACATCAAATCCTCTTTTGTCCAGTATCTCTTTTAAGTATTTAGTTCCAGTAGGCACAATTTCTCTACCTAGTAATTTTGTATCTTGTTTAAACGAGAAGATAGATTTTTGCAACCATTCTTCTGGTGTAAATTCTTTCCAGCCTTTGGTGCTTCCGTCTGCATTTTTATCAGAACCAACATACATGCATGTTTCTAATTGATTAGCGTAAGAACGTATATCTAACCATTCAATTTTTAAGTTGATTGAATTTGGGCGAGGCTTATTTTGTAACAATAAAGCAGCTGCACCATCAGATAACATCCAACGTAAAAAATCTTTTTCAAAAGCAATGATGGGATTTTGTTCCATTTCTGCTAAACGCTCCGTCTCTTTTTCGAAGTTGGAAGCGAGCATAAATGAAGATAATTTCTCCGAACCTGTAACAACGGCATTAGTCGTGTTACCTGCTAAAATAGATAAATAACCAGTTTTTAAAGATTGCATACTAGCACAACAAGAGCCAGATGGAGAAATTAATTCCAAAGGTTGTCCGTGTTTTAATTCGCCATGAACCATTACTGCGTGTGATGGCATGTGATTATCGGGCGATGCTGTACCGCAAGCTAATAATTCAATATCTTCTGTTTTAAAATATTCGTCGTTTAATTTTTCAATTGCTAAAGCAGCCATTTGGGCATTGGAATGCGTTGAATGGCCATCTTTATCAATAGAGTAATAACGAGTTTTAATACCGTTATTGCGAAGAGTTAATCGTTTTCCTTTTGAAGGAACACCGTCAATCATCCCTAAATAATCTTCCATATCATCATTGGAAATGGGATCATTAGGTAAAAATTTGGCGGCTTTGGTTATATAAACTCCTTGCATTATATGGGGCGTATCTTTTTAAGTATATACAGTTTAAAAGATTGATTGTTTAGTCTTTAATTCCAAAAAACTCGTTATAACTCACTTCTTTGGTTTCTAATTTACAAGAAGTTTTTAAAACGTCCAATACTTTTTTGCTGTATAAGCCTTCAAATATTTTTTGAGCTTCTTGTTCTTTCGTTAAAATACCTTGAACAATTTTTGCTACTTCAGATTCATCAGGCACTTGTCCGTAACGAGCAAATTGAGAACGCACGTAATTACTTGCTTCTTCTTTCGCTTCATCAGCAGTTACTGTGATCTCGTTATTTTTAATGATTTTGTTTTCAATTAACTTCCATTGCATTGATTTTGCATAAGCTGGATATTCTGCTTCTAATTGCTCTTTCGTTAATGGTTTCTCGTTAACCGCCATTAACCAACGTTTTAAGAAATCATCTGGCAATGTGATGTTTAATTTTTCTACTAATGTTTTTTCTACTACTTCCACAAACTTGCGGTCTGTATCTTGTTCAAACATTAAAGCTAATTCTCCTTTAATTTTATCTTTAAATTCTTCTAAGGAGTTAACTGTTCCAGCACCGTATAATTTATCAAATAACTCTTGGTTCAATTCAGCATCTTCCATGCGTGCAATGTTACGAACCGTTAATTGTAAGTTAGAGTTGAAGTTTTCAGCTACTTCTTTATCAATGCCTAACGACATTGATTTATCAACTGCTGAATCATATAATTCATTCGCATTAAGCACAATTTTATCTTCTACTTTTGCTCCAGTTAATTTAGCTTTTGTTGCCTCGTTTTTTAAACGATCAATGCCAATACTTGTTGATTTAAAAATACCACCAGCAACGATGTTGTTTTCGGCGTCTAATTCAACGATGTCAATATATAATACGTCTCTAGCTTCTGCTACTTCAGGGTTTGAAGGCTTACCATAGTTACGTTTTACATCTTTTAAATATTTTTCTACTAACTCATCATCAATCTTCACTTTATTATAAACAAAGGATTGATTGTTGTCTAATTTTACGTCAAATTGAGGAGTTAAGCCTAATTCGTAGTTAAATGTCCATTCTTTTTGTGAATCAAAATCAATTTTATTGTCTTCTTTAGGCATTGGATTTCCTAAGATTTCGATTTTGTTTTCGTTGATGTAGTTATATAAAGTTTCGTTTAGTATTTTATTGATTTCATCTACTAAAATAGATTTACCATGTTGTTTTTTAATTAAACCAACTGGCACTTTTCCTGGTCTAAATCCTGGTAAAGCTGCTTGTTTTTGTACTTTTTTAATCGCATTCTCAACTTTTACTTCATAATCAGCCGGAGCCAATGTGATACTCAATTCTGCATTTAATGCGCTAATGTCTTTTTTAGATATGTTCATGTTGTTTTTCTTAAGTAAATATAAGGGGTGCAAAAATAAGGGATTTTAGCTAAAAATCAACGATTTAACTAAAATTTTAGTTAAA
>SYEI01000037.1 GCA_005800865.1 Bacteroidota bacterium
AAATAATCTAATATGGGAATGACTAATACAGAAAATAAACATAAAAAAATTAATATAATGAAAACAAAAATTAACCAATTCAAAGCAAGCATTAAAAATGCAATTTGTAATACACCTTTAAAAAAATCAATAGCTTTTTTAGCTGTAGGTATATTATTTAGTCTTAATACATCTGCTAAAGTAGAAGGAACTCCAAAAACAGTAATTGTTGAGGATGCTAATAAAACGATTAAGGAACAAATTAAATTCCCTAACTTATTTATGGATTTTAATAAAGAGGAAAAAGTAAATGTTGTGTTTACTGTAAACGAAACAGGAAATGTAAATTTAGTTGTTGCAAACACAACAAACGAGAAATTAAAAAAATCAATCGAAACTCAGTTCGCAAAACTAAAACTTAGTAACCTAAAAGCTAATAATGCTTATAGTGTAGTATTTAATTTTAAAACAATATAAATCATGGTAAATTCTGAAAATGCTAAAGCACAAATGCGCAAAGGCGTTCTCGAACTATGCATACTTTCTATACTTTCTCAAGGTGAGGCTTATCCTACCGAAATTATTGAGAAATTAAAAGAAACAAAGTTGGTAGTTGTAGAGGGAACACTTTATCCGTTGTTAACCCGATTAAAAAATACAGGCTTGCTGTCTTACCGATGGGAAGAAAGTACTTCGGGGCCACCACGTAAATATTATTTTTTAACCGAAATAGGTCAAACTTATCTTAACGAACTTCAAGTATCTTGGTTAGAATTAGTAAATGCTGTAAACACAACCGTACAAAACACTAAATAAAATAAATTAGTTTAAAAATATTAAAACAAATTAAAATGAATAAAACAGTAACCATAAATATAAGCGGCATTATTTTTCATATAGAAGAAGACGCTTTTGATAAGTTGAGTAAATACTTAGCTACTATTAAAGGCTATTTTAGCAAAGCAGATGGTGGCAGCGAAATTATGAGCGACATTGAAGCTCGTATTGCCGAAATGTTACAAAGTAAAACTAGCCCAGTTAAACAAGTAGTATTGATGAGTGATGTGGATTTTGTAATGGAAAGTATGGGTAAACCTGAGGAGTTTGCTGGAGAAGCAGAAACCGCAGGTAATACTTCATCAGAAAATACGTCAGAAAATTATACAACAACAGATAATGGCGAACCAATTAAAAAACGTTTACACCGCGATGGTGATAGCAAAGTATTAGGTGGTGTTTGTTCGGGTATTGGACACTATTTTGGTATTGATCCAGTTTGGATAAGAATTGCTTTGCTTTTAATGTTCTTTTTTGGAGGAACGGGCTTTTTGTTATACTTAATATTATGGATAGCAATTCCTGAAGCTAAAACGACTGCTGAAAAATTATCAATGAAAGGCGAAAAAGCTGATATTAATAATATTTCTAAAGCAGTAAAAGAAGAAGCAGAGCAATTAAAAAAGCGTATGGAGAAATACGGAGACGAGTTTAAAAATATGGCTTCAGATGGCAGGAATATGCCTCGTAATACTGCTGAAAAAATCGTGGATTTTTTAACAGATGTAATTACCAACATTGGTAAAGTGTTGATCAAAGTGATTGGTATTTTTATGGTGATTTTCGGAGTAATATTCTTTTTAGGATTGTCTAGTTCTATATTTGGTTTGTCATTTATGTCAAACAACACTAATGTAGGAGAGTGGATTGATTTATTTTTACTAAGTGGAAGTGATTTTTATTTGGGAATATTAGGAATTGCAATTTTTGTTGGAATCCCTGTAATTATGTTAATCTACGGCGGAATTAAGATTTTATTTAAAATTAAATATTCTAATCGTTGGGTAAATTTAAGTGCAGGAATTATATGGGTAATTGGTTTTTTCCTCTTGTTAACTATTGGTATTAAAACAGGAAGTGATTTTAATAAAACAGCCAAAGTAAGAGAGAATTTTACTGTAGTTCAAAAAGATATCTTGTATTTGAAAATGCATGAAACTCCTGTTAATTCATTAGAATTACATGAGAGTGATGACGATGAAGAGGGTGAGAAAAATTATCGCCGTCACAGCAGAGGAGATAATGATTATATGATTGGTGAAAATAACGGTGTAAAATATTTACTTGGTCACGCACAATTAAATATCATCAAATCTCAAACCGATAGAATTGAAATAGTGATTGTAAAAGAAGCTAAAGGCAGTAATAAAGCTAGTGCATCTGATAGAGCAAAAAATATTTCTTATGTTGTTTCTCAAACCGATAGTTTAATTGAATTTGATAACTTATTTAAAGTAAATAATGCTGATAAATTTAGAGTACAAGATTTATCAGTGATTTTAAAACTGCCTGTTGGTAAAGTGATTTACTTAGATAAATCTTTAGAAAATATGATTTATGATATCGAAAACGTAACTAATACGTACGATGGAGATATGATTAATCGCCGTTGGATGATGACTGAAAATGGATTAAGATGTTTGGATTGTGATGGATTAATTTCGGTTGGAGATCATATTAATGGATTAGACGACGAAGTTAATGTCGAAAAAAATGTCAAAATAAACGTGAATGGTGTAGATATCAATTCCAACGATGCTCAAATAAAAATTGATAGCAACGGTATAAATATTAATACCAAAAAGACGAAAGTAGTGATAGATAAAAATGGCGTTAAAAAAAACGAATAGGAAAAAAGAACCAAAAGAGCCCGAAGTGCCACCTGCGCCTCCTGAAAATAAATAAAATGGTTTTTAATTAAGCAACATACTAAATTAAAACATTTTAACGCCTTAAACTGTAATGGTTTAGGGCGTTTTTTGATTATATATGTATGAGTTATTAGGTTTATACTGTTAAATAAAAAACTGTTAAATAATACTGAAACTGCATTTTATTTGTAATTTTACTCATCTAAACAATTATAAAAAACCAGCTATTAAATTATTGATTTATATAGTTGTAACCATTAAACAAAATACTATGAATAAAACATTTACTTTATTTTTTTCTTTATCAGCCTCTTTATTTTCTTTTGCTCAAACTCAAATTCCAAATCCTGGTTTTGAGAATTGGGAAAATCTTGGTTCTGCTACAGAGGAACCAACATCTTGGAATTCAAATAAAACCGGTACAGGTTTAGCCACTTCTGGCCCGCAAACTTGTTACAGAGAAACAGCTTCTCCGCATTCTGGATCTTATAGTGTTAGAGTTGAAACTAAATATTATATTGTAGCGGTAGTTAACGGAAATGTAACAACTGGCCAAGTTAATGCTCCTAGTTCAAATAAATCGGAAGGATTTCTAGCTGCAACAGGCGCTAATAAAATTGCTTTTACTGGTCGCCCAGATAGTTTAGTGGGTTGGTATAAATATACACAAGCAACTACTGGAACTGGTGCTTCGGCAGAACAAGGTAAAGTATACGCCATTTTGCATTCTGGTGATTATTTTGATCCACCAACACCAGTAAATAGTAATCATGCTAATTTATCTGCTAATAAAATTGGAGATGCTTTATATGTTTCTCCTGCTTCAAATCAAGCTTCTTGGAAACGTTTTACAGTTCCTTTTAACTATATGAACTCAAATACTCCTGCATTTATTATGGTTAATATTACTTCATCAAATAACCAATTAACTGTTGCTCCAGGTTTTACAGGTAATGGAAGTAAATTATGGGTAGATGATTTAGATTTGATATACAATAATCCTGTTTCGGTTAAAGAAAATGATTTTGATAAAAA
>SYEI01000296.1 GCA_005800865.1 Bacteroidota bacterium
AAATTATTAATATCAATTACACCCGAATCGATCATCTCATGATATAAATCATTACCTTCACGGGTTCTTTCACCAACACCGGCAAACACTGAATATCCACTATGCGCCTTAGCAACGTTATTGATCAATTCCATGATCAACACCGTTTTACCAACACCTGCACCACCAAACAAACCAATTTTACCACCTTTTGAGTATGGCTCAATTAAGTCGATTACTTTGATACCTGTAAATAATACTTCTGATGAAGTAGATAAATCCTCAAAACGAGGAGCAGGGCGGTGAATTGACACACCATCTTCTTTTTTAACTGTGTTGATACCATCAATAGCATCACCAACAACGTTAAATAAACGTCCTTTTACTTTATCACCAATTGGCATTTTGATAGCCGAACCTGTCATTTTAACTTCCATACCACGACATAAACCGTCAGTACTGTCCATTGAAATGGTACGAACCATATCTTCACCTATATGTTTTTGTACTTCAAGAATTAAAGGAGTTGAACCCGGACGGGCAATTTCCAATGCATCTAAAATACTAGGTAGTTTCCCACCATTTAAATCAAAACTAACGTCCACTACGGGACCAATAACTTGAGCAATTTTACCAACTTGGTTAGACATGTTATGTGTATTTTTTAAATTCGGGTGCAAATGTAGGGTTTAAAGTTAAAATTACAAACCAAAAAGTGCATTTTAGTCGAATAAAATGACTGATTTATTCACAATTTATTTCTTCCTGTTAACTAAATCAATTACCAGCTCGGGAGGCCTGCCAATAATGGCTTTATAACCATCAATTACTATGGGACGCTCAATTAAAGTGGGGTTTTCTAGCAAAATTTGAATCCATTCGTCGTTTGTAAACTTTTTACCCTTAAAATTCTTAATAAAAAGGGCTTCTTTTTGACGAACAATATCAAAAGCCTTTAATCCCAATTTGGTTAAAATGTCTTTTAATTCTTTTTTAGTGAGAGTTTCCTTGAGATACTCTTTAACTTCAATTTCGCAGTTTTCGCCCTCTAAAAAGCTTAATGCTTCGCGGCATTTGCTGCAACGTGGGTTATATAATATTTGTACTTTTTTCATGATTTTTAATTCAATAGAAACACGGATAATAAGGATTAGGCTGATTTACACAGATTTTAAATTATTACCACTTGTACAAAAAATCCGTTTTAATCTGTTGAATCCATTTCATCTGTGTTCCAATTTTAATAATTTATTTCCTCTTGCCCTGACTCATTAAAAAGGTTTTCAATAGCTCATCAATGTTTCCATCCAATACACTTTCAGCATCTGTAATTTTCAATTCTGTTCTGTGATCATTCACCATTTTATATGGATGTAACACATAACTACGGATTTGAGAACCCCACTCTATCTTCATTTTTCCATCTTCCACCGCATCGCGAGCTTCGTTACGTTTACGCATTTCTAGTTCATATAACTGAGAACGCAACATTTGCATCGCTTTTTCCTTGTTTCCTAATTGCGAACGATCTACCTGACAAACCACAACAATACCAGTGGGTTTATGGGTTAATTGCACTTTAGTTTCTACTTTGTTTACGTTTTGTCCACCAGCACCGCCACTTCGTGAGGTATGAATTTCAATATCATTTGGGTGAATATTAATTTCAATCGTATCATCAACTACAGGATACACATACACAGATGCAAAGGATGTATGGCGTTTGGCATTACTATCAAACGGACTAATACGCACCAAACGGTGTACGCCGTTTTCGCCCTTTAAATTACCATAAGCATAATCGCCATCAATTTGTATAGATACTGATTTAATACCCGCAACGTCACCATCTTGTCTATCTAATTCAGATAACTTAAAGCCTTGTTTTTCTGCCCACATCATATACATACGCTCGAGCATGCTAGCCCAATCGCAACTTTCTGTACCGCCTGCACCTGCATTAATTTGTAGTACGCAACTTAAAGCATCGTCAGGTGAATTCAACATATTTTTAAACTCTACATCATCTAGTATTTTTAAAGCGGCTTGATATAACTCTTCGACATCTGCTTCTGTTGCATCTCCACTTTTAAAAAACTCGTACATAGTATCTAAATCATCGATAGCAGCCGTTAATTTATCATAAGCGCTTACCCATGATTTACGTGATTTTACTTCTTTTAAAACAGCTTCTGCTTTTTTGGAATCGGTCCAGAAATTTGGATCAAGAGTTTTTTCTTCGAGTTCTCTTAGCTCGTGACTTTTCTTATCATAGTCAAAGAAATCCC
This sequence comes from Bacteroidota bacterium, assembly GCA_005800865.1. Taxonomy (GTDB): domain Bacteria; phylum Bacteroidota; class Bacteroidia; order B-17B0; family Aurantibacillaceae; genus UBA4416. Next base: position 2,268 of record SYEI01000296.1, read on the forward strand.
TTCAGAGCGGTATGTCGTTCATGAAGGTCCTTTAGTTGGTCGGTAGTAAACATGGAGTAAAGGTATTGTTATTTTATGAATTCCATAAAGATAATTTGGATAAAAATCTGGGAGTGTCTGGCGGTGGCCAGACCGGGCTGTCTCTACAATCTTTTGTTCGTATCTCACAAAAGGATTTTCGTTTGCATCCCTCACTCTAAACCTACTCTTTGGCATCAAAATCTGAGGAAGAATAATCATACTTCAAAAACAAGATATAACAAATACACATAATTACTCCAAACTGAAACAATCCCATACCAAAGGCAATTAGCAAGTGTTGTAAAATTCCGAATGAAAATAAATAAATTTTAAACGGACGAAACCACACTAAAAAAGCAAAAGACAATTGATAGGCTATTGTAAAATAAGTGAGCACTACTGTTATTGAATATGGGATAGAAACTAATAGTGCATTTGAAAATTCAGGAATTTGAAACGTTTGATAAATAGCGTCACCATTCATCCATGAATCGTCGATTACTTTAAAATAGCCTGCTAAAAAATACGCTAAACATACTTGCAACTTAATGGCTAATAAAGCGGTATTGTGCAAAGCAGTTTTCATATCATTCAAAACTGAATTTTTGGATGCTTGAGGCATAAAAAAACAATTAAAAAACAATAACTGATTTAATAAATAATCGCCAGCGGTTAAAGTTGGGTACAAAAAGCTGGTTAAATTCATTACCAATAGCCACAAAGTAAGGTTACTGATATAATTTGACTTTCTTAGTAAACCAATAATAGATAAGATGCCTACACTAAAAATAAAAAGTAATGCCAATAAAACAGAATAATGGTTATTAAGAAAAAATACGGAATCAACAATTGGATTAATATGATTAACATGATGATAAATAAATCGTTGCTCAGAAAACAAAGCTTTAAATTGAAATAAATACACCATAACCTTGTAAAATATAAACAAGTACAAAGCA
>SYEI01000297.1 GCA_005800865.1 Bacteroidota bacterium
CTAATGGTTTTATCTTGTCCTTTTAGATTAAGACACAAGATAAAAGACACAAGACAAAAGATGGATCTCATTGTATATTTGAAATTTAATTCTCTCATCTAAACTATAATGTAGTTATTACTAAAAGTTACTTAAAAAAATGTACAAAATCGTTTAAGTTAGCGTAAAGCATCAACAATAATAATATTCCCATACCAATATATTGTGCATACGTTAACACTTTAACACTTGGCGCACGACGTGTAATCATTTCGTATAAGGTAAACACCACGTGTCCTCCATCTAAAGCAGGAATTGGCAATAAATTCATGAATGCTAATACTACTGATAAAAACGCTGTACGGTTCCAAAAATCTTCCCAAATCCATTCTTCTCCAAACATTTTAGACATGGATTTAAAACCTCCAATGTGTTTATAACCACCAGTACTTGGAGTAAAAATTAATTTAAACTGACGAACATAAAAATCTAATTTATCAAAAGTTAAAGCAATACCTGCAGGAATAGATTCAAAGAAACCAAATGTTTTAGTTTCATAAGCAATGATGCCTTTTTCAACCATATCGTCAAAACTTTTAGCGCCAATTTTAGCTTCCATTTTGCCATCACTCGATACTTTAACGGGAACAACTAATCTTTCAGATTGTCTTTCAATAGTTAAGTTTACCACCTGTCCTTTTTGAGATTTTAATGCTAGTATTAACTCATCATTAAAGTTAACAGGTATTGAATCGTTAATTGCTACAATTTTATCTAAAGGTTTTAATCCAGCATCTTTATTAATAGATTCTGAAGAGAACTCCATAAAAACAGCTGGAACACGAGGGTTTCCAAAACCAAATTTTTCGGAAGTAGCAATTTGATCTAAGAAATTTTTTGGTAATACAATTTCTATGTTTTGTCCGCCTCTGTCAATTTGAACTTTGCTTCCTAATAATAACTCTATTCTTAAATCATCTAAATATTTAACTGGCTTCCCATCAACGGAAACAATTTTATCTCCCGATTTAAAACCTACAGCCAAACCTAACGAATCATTACATTCAATTCCGTTTTTTAAACTACTCATCGGCACTTTTTGTTCGCCCCAAGTAAATAATACCATCGCGTAAATAATAAACGCTAATAATACATTAACGATAATACCGCCTAACATCACAATTAAACGTTGCCAAGCTGGATGTGCTCTAAATTCCCAAGGCTCAGCTGGTTTATTCATTTGTTCGGTATCTAAATTCTCATCAATCATCCCAGCAATTTGAACATAACCGCCCATTGGGAACCAGCCAATACCATATTCAGTATCACCAATTTTCTTTTTAAATAAAGAGAAATTTAAAACTCCTGGTAAGGGAAACAAGAAGTCGAAAAACATATAAAATTTATCGACACGTATTTTAAACATACGTGCTGTGATAAAGTGTCCGAACTCATGCAACAAAATTAATAGGCCTAAGCTTGTTATAAATTGTGCTATATTAATAAAAGTACCCATAGTTATTTTTTAATTAATTCTGTTGTCAATAATCGTGTTTCTTTGTCGCACTGAATATAATCTTCAATACTTGGTGTTTTAATCAATGGCATTTTATCTAATGCTTTAGCAATCACATCGCTCATTTCTAAAAAACCAATTTTATCCTCTAAAAAAGCTTGTACAACTATCTCGTTAGCAGCATTTAAAACACAAGGCATATTACCACCTTTTTCCATGGCTTTAAATGCTAGTGCTAAGTTAGTAAAGGTTTCTGTATCTGGCTTCTCAAATGTGAGCTGTGGATAGTTAAAAAAATCAAAACGAGGGAAATTAGTTTTAATACGTTCTGGATAAGTAAATGCATATTGGATGGGCAATTTCATATCGGGTAAGCCCATTTGCGCTTTCATACTACCATCTGTAAATTGCACAATACTGTGTACAATACTTTGAGGATGAACAATCACATCAATTTGTTCAGCTTTTAAATTAAATAACCATTTCGCTTCAATAACTTCTAAGCCTTTATTCATTAAGCTAGCCGAATCAATCGTAATTTTAGCACCCATCACCCAATTTGGGTGCTTTAGAGCTTGTGCTTTGGTAACATTGGCTAAAAATGCTCTATCTTTTCCTCTAAATGGTCCACCTGAAGCAGTTAAATATATTTTTTCGATTTTATTTTCAAATTCGCCCACTAAACATTGAAAAATAGCGGAATGTTCTGAATCTACTGGATATAAATTGACGGCATTCTCGTAAGCTAATTTAGTGACGATATCTCCAGCAACCACCAATGTTTCCTTATTAGCTAAAGCGATGGCTTTTTTATGTTTGATAGCATTAATAGTAGATGCTAAACCTGCATAACCAACAATAGAAGCTAAAACCGTATCAATGGTCTCCATTTCTACAATCTGTTCAATAGATTTTGCTCCAGCAAATACTTTGACATCATGCGTAAATAAAGCCTCTTTTACATACTGGTATTTGCTTTCATCGCCAATAACAACAGCGTTTGGCTTAAACTCAATAGCTTGTTTTATTAACAAATCAGCATTTGAATTTGCTACTAAAACCTCTGCCTCAAAATGAGTTGGATTGTCTCTTATAACTTCTAAAGCTTGAGTTCCAATACTACCTGTACTACCCATAATGGCAATACGTTTTGGCTCTTTTTCCTGATTTTGTTTTTGATTCATTTAGCCCGTAAAAATGGCGAAAATTTTAGGATTATGGAAATTAAGTTTTTAAAGTAATTAACCGCAAAGAGCGCAAAGAAAAGATATGTAAAGAACGTAAAAGGTGTTAAAAATAAACATTTGCTATTTCAGTTTGTTATGTATTTTTGCTATCGATTATTGAAAACAAAACTCATTGCGCTCTCTGCGAAAAAACTCAGCGGGCTTTGCGTTTAAACAAAAAACAAATGAAACATAAAACAGCCATATTACTCCTTCAACTAGGAACGCCTGATAGCCCTAAAAAATCTGATGTTAGAAAATACTTAACTCAATTTTTAAATGACGAACGCGTTATTGATATTTCTTGGTTTGCCAGAACACTGCTAGTAAATGGCATTATTGTTCCGTTTCGTTCGGGCAATTCATCCAAATTATATAAGGCTATTTGGGACGAAAAAACAGGTTCTCCTTTATTAAAACACACACTTGATTTACAGAAAAAATTGCAAGTAGCTGTAGGGCCTGATGTAACAGTAGAAATGGCAATGCGTTACCAAAGCCCGAGTATGGAAAGCGTTTTGGCAAGAATGAAAAAAGAAGGTTATCACAAAATCATCGTATTTCCTTTATTTCCTCAATATGCCTCAAGTAGTACTGGTAGTGCTTTACAAGAGTTTATGCGCATTGTGAGTAAATGGTGGGTAATACCAGAAATTAAAATGATTAGCCAGTATTATGATAATGACGATTACATTAATTGCATCGTCAATAGAGCTAAGCAACATGATATGAGTAAATATGATCATATTATTTTTAGTTACCATGGTTTGCCCGAAAGACAAGTAGATAAAGTGTATGAAGATGGATATTTATGTAAAGATCATCATTGCGAAACAGAATTGTCAAATGAAAATTACTATTGCTACAAAGCTGGATGCTATCAAACAACAAAGGCATTAGTAGAGAAATTAAATATACCAGAAGGTAAATACACCGTGAGTTTTCAGAGTCGTTTAGATAATAAATGGTTAACGCCTTTTAGCGATAAAGTGGTTGAAGAATTGGCTAAAAAAGGCGCGAAAAATTTACTAGTATTTTCTCCGGCATTTACGGCTGATTGCTTGGAAACAATCTATGAAATTGGAACAGAATACCAAGAAATTTTTCATGAACATGGCGGCGAAAAAATTCAATTGGTTGAAAGTTTAAATAGTGATGATGATTGGGTAGAAACGATAAAGAAAATTACTATCGGCTAAAATCTGATACCACAATCTTTTTGCTGATCAGTTTTTCATTGGCACGATATACCGATACATAATAAATAGCGTTCGATACATTACTTAAATCAACTCTAATATTATTATATCCTTTAATGGC
>SYEI01000298.1 GCA_005800865.1 Bacteroidota bacterium
ACTTCATTAGAAATATCAAAAGGCCCAATTAAGAAAATATTTTTTATTAGTGTAGAAACATTGCAAAACATGTTACTTCACGGTCATAAAAATAATAAAGGAGAGCAACATAACTTTTTTATTTTAGTAAAAAACGGAGAAAATTTAAAAGTTATTTCTTCAAATTTAGTAGCTAATACTTCTATCCCAGCTCTTGAAAAACAAATCAATACAATCAATTCTTTTGATGATGAAAAAGCATTAAAAGCATATTACCTAGAGCATTTAGAAAATAATACCATGAGCGATAAAGGTGGTGCAGGTTTAGGTTTTATTACTATAGGCATGAAGAGTGGAAACAAACTAAAAGTTGATTTCAAGAAAATTAACGAGCAGTTTTCTTTATTTACTTTAACTTCTTCAGTTAATTTAAGCTAGTTTTTTTACCAAGTAATTTCCGGAGGTTCCTTCTATTAAGTTAATTCCTGAATTTCTGTTTTTTTCTATTAATCCAAATTGGGTTTCTATTCCCAAAAATTGCGCTCCATTAAAGGTTGCTGCCTGCAATAGAACTTCTAGTGAAAAATTTACTTGTTGTTTTAAAATTGCATTTATCTCATCAATAATTGATAGTTGTGAATTACTTGCCAGACTGTCTGTTCCTATTGTAAGCTGACAATTAGTTGAGTGAAGTAAGGCAATATCGGGCAAGGTGTTTTCTATATATAAATTAGCATTTGGGCATAAACACCAATATAAATGTGAATGTGTTTTTTGAACGGTTTCAATATCATCTTTATTAGTAAATGTATTATGAACTAAAAGGGTATTTATTTTTGAATTAAAAGAAGAAATAATGGCTTGAAGACTACTTTTTCCTGTTGCTTTAAAATAATCTATTGGAACGTTTATAGTATCGTATAATCTTAAATAATCTCCCGATTTAGAATTAAAAAAATCATTCTCGGCATTACTTTCTTGATTATGGATACTGGTAGGTTTATTTAATGTACTGCAATCTTCTGATATTTTTTTTATCAATTCCAATGATGCGCTGTAAGGTGCGTGCGGAGCTAGAGATGCTGATAATTGTGCTTTTGAAAATTCAGACAATAAGTGTTTTCCTGTATCAAAAACTAAATCAGCACGCTCTGGGTTTAATGCAATTAACTCAACAAAGGTGTGGTAAAATAAATCAGATTGTTTTTTAGCTTCAATAGATACGTTTGTATTGCTTATGTCTCCAACTGCTACAATACCTTGTTCACGCATTTCTCTATCAGCTTGCCTCATTGCTTCTAGCTGAGCTTCTGGAGATTGATTATTTCGATTTTTAATAACTGATAAGCCAAAATCTATAATACCTGTATGTTGCTTTATAACGTTTTTTAAATGACTTAATTCTAAATGACAGTGCGTATTAATAAATCCAGGCGTAATAATGCCTTTAAAATGTTCTACATTGCTTTTTTCTACAGAATCTAAAGTTGTTATATCGCTAATTGTATTCTTGTCATCTAATACCAAAACGGTATGAGTTGGGAAGAATCCTTTTCCTGAAAAAATCTGGTCGGCAGTAATGTAGCGCATGACCAAATTTAAGAACTTATTCATCTAAAATCATGCGTCTTTTTAAGTATTTATAGATAACTTTGTAAAACGGATGACATCAACCAAAAAAGATATACGCGCCTTAAGCGAAGCACAAATTATAGATATCCTAAAAGAAAAAGGAGAGGCTAAATTTCGTGCTAAACAAATTTATGAGTGGCTTTGGAAAAAAACAGCTCATAGCTTCGACGATATGTCTAATTTATCCAAACAATTACGCGATTGGTTAAACGAAACTTTTGTTATTAATGCGGTTACGGTTAGTGACATGCAAGTGAGTAACGATAAAACCATTAAATGTGCTATGAAATTAGCAGATGGTAATGTGGTAGAAAGTGTTTTAATACCAACAAAGTCACGCATGACAGCTTGTATTTCATCGCAAGTGGGCTGTAGTTTAACTTGTAAGTTTTGTGCCACAGGTAAATTGAAGCGTTTGCGTAACTTGAATGCTGATGAAATATATGATCAAGTTGCTTTAGTAAAGAATTTAGCTGAAACAAAATATAATCAAGCGCTTACTAATATTGTATATATGGGTATGGGCGAACCTTTGTTAAATTATGCGGAAACCATTCGTTCGGTTGATAGAATAACATCGCCAGATGGTTTAGGCATGAGTCCTTCTCGTATTACAGTGAGTACAGCTGGTATTGCTAAAATGATTATGAAGTTGGGCGATGATCAAGTGAAGTTTAATTTAGCTTTATCACTACATGCGGCAAATGATGAAAAGAGAAATCACATCATGCCGATTAACGAAACTAATTCTTTAGATAATTTAGAAGAAGCGTTGAACTACTTTTATGAAAAAACCGGTTCACGTGTTACTTTCGAATATATTGTGTTCAAAGATTTTAATGATGGAATAGTTGATGCGCGTGAGCTAGGAGACTTTTGTAAAAAGACAACTGCCAAAGTAAATATCATCGAATATAATCCTATTGATGATGGTGAGTTCAAGCAAACAACTCCAGAACGATTAGAAGCTTTTGTAAAACATTTAGAAGGAAGAGGAATTATTGTAAACGTTCGCAGAAGTAGAGGAAAAGATATTGATGCAGCTTGCGGGCAATTAGTTAATAAGAATAAATCAACGGTTCAAGTGTTTAAATAAATGAAAAAGTATATACCAACCAAACACTCAATCATCGAATGGTTTAAGGCCATTGGTATTTCGTTTGTGTGTGTATTAATGATTCGTACTTTTTTATTCGAAATTTCACCTGTAGGTTCTCCGTCAATGGAAAAATCGCTGATGACAGGGGATTATATGTTTATCAATAAATTATCTTACGGACCACGTTTATTAAAAACACTTTTTAGTATTCCATTTATCAATCAAAGTTATTATTCGGATGTGGTTTCTTTACCTTACATGCGTTTGTTTGGAAGTCCTGATGTGGAAAGGAATGAAGTGGTTGTTTTTAATTACCCAATGGAAGATGAATTTCCGGTAGATCATAGAACCTATTTCGTGAAACGTTGCGTAGCCCTGCCTGGTGATAGTTTTAAAATTGCGGATGGTTTAGTTTATGTGAATAATAAACTAATAGATGACGAGAATAGTTTACAATTTAATTATCACTTAAAATCGGATAAAGTTTTAGATTCAGTCTTTACATCTCAATACAACTTGGTTGAGGGAGGAAAAATATCTGACAATAACGACTATTCATTTACACTTACAAAGTCATTGGCAGATACTTTGCGAAGCAAAACATTTATTACTGAAATTCAAAAAAACAATGAGAAAAAGGAAATGTGGGATGAATTTGTATTCCCATTTAACGCTCACTATAAATGGAATGTAGATAATTACGGTTATTTAAAAATTCCCTCTAAAGGTGATACAGTAAAATTAGATTCTGTGAATCTATGTATCTATGAAAGAATTATTTCTGCTTACGAAGGCAATACATTAGAATTGAAAAGTGATAGCATTTTTATAAATGGCGAATATAAAACGAGTTATGTGATTAAACAGAACTATTATTTTATGATGGGCGATAATCGCCATAACTCGCAAGATAGTCGCCATTGGGGATTTGTACCCGAAGATCATATCATAGGAAAAGCAACACGTATTATTTTTTCTAATGATAAATTATACCACAAAGGTATAAGGTGGGATAGATTATTTCAAGGCATAAAATAAGATGAAAGCGGTTTTATTGTCAACAGCTTATTTGCCTAATGTTCATTATCTTTCTCAAGTAATTAACTGCGACACTATTGTTATTGAAAAACACGAAAACTTCGTCAAGCAAACCTACCGCAACCGCTGCGATATTGTAACGGCTAATGGCAAGTTAAGTTTAAGTATTCCATTAATTAAACAAGCTGACAAAGAACTGATTTCCGACAAAAAAATTTCTTATGCAGAAGATTGGCAAAAACAACATTGGCGAACTATAGTAAGTGCTTATAAAAATTCACCGTACTTTGAGTTTTTTGAAGATGAGTTTAAACCATTCTACGAAAACCAATTTGAGTTTTTATTAGATTACAATACACAGTTATTACAAACTATATTACATATTTTAAGAATAAAAAAACAAATTGATTTCACGACGCAATTTGAATTAAATCTAGAAAGTTTAATCGACTTACGAAGTTTATCTGAGGTTCAAACCAATGTGCCTTTAATACAACCCTACTATCAAGTGTTTGCTGATAAAATTGGCTTTACACCAAATGTAAGTTGCTTAGATGCTTTGTTTAACGTAGGGTTAGAAACGAAAGATCTATAAAGTGTTAGTTGTCAAATCTGTAGTCGAGATGCTTTATATTGTTCTCATCTACGCTCGAATAGTCAGGCATTAAGGGAAGGAGTGATTAATGCAACTTTGCGCTTATCAAACTAATAAATTCTTTTCGGGTTGTATCTTTTAAAAATTCACCAGTAAAGGCAGAAGTTGTCGTAGCACTATTTTGTTTTTGTATGCCACGCATTTGCATACATAAGTGAGAACATTCAATCACTACAGCAACGCCGTGAGGATTTAATGTTTCTTGAATGCAATCTCTAATTTCATTGGTTAAACGTTCTTGTACTTGCAGTCTGCGAGCAAAGGCATCAACTACACGTGGCAATTTACTTAAACCAACAATATGTCCATTTGGTATGTAAGCAATGTGAGCTTTTCCAAAAAACGGTAATAAATGATGCTCGCATAAACTATATACTTCAATGTCTTTTACAATTACCATTTGGCTGTAGTCTTCTTTAAACATAGCTGAACGTAAAATTTCAGCTGGATTCAAATCATATCCTTGCGTTAAAAATTGCATGGCTTTAGCTGCTCTCACAGGTGTTTTCAATAAACCTTCACGAGTTGGGTTTTCTCCAACATCGTCCAGAATATTTTTATACATATCAGAAATCGAATCAACTAACTTGTTGTTGTATTGATCAATTTTTTTGTAGCCAGTTATGTCGTGTTCAAATTCTTCGTTTAGCATGTTTTAGTTTTTTAGGATAACAACAGAAATCAACAAAAGTTTATTCTCCAAAATATTCAACGTAATTACTATCGGTTTCGTACAATTTAATACCATGTAAAGCAGCACCCATTTCTTTGATTTTAGGTGCTAAGATGTCCCATATAAAAATCGCTACATTTTCGGTAGAAGGCATAATAGGCATTCCCTTTACATCCATGTTTAGGTTTTTATGATCTAAAACTTCCGTTACATCTGTTCTTATCAAAGTACTTAAATCTTTTAAGTTCACTACAAAGCCAGTATCGGGATTAATTTCTCCTTTTACAGTAACAAATAGTTCGTAGTTATGTCCATGCCAGTTTTTGTTGGCGCATTTGCCAAAAGTGGCATTATTTTGTTCTTCACTCCAAGCCGGATTAAATAATTTGTGTGCGGCGTTAAAATGTTCTTTGCGGGTAATATAAATCATAGTAAATTAACGGTTGTAAAAATACTAATTATAAATGAACATTTTAGTCGTATCCGCCACAGAATTTGAAGTAAAGCCATTGCTAGGTTTTCTTGGAATTGCTTTGCCTACAATAGGCATCAACAATGCAAATATCGATTTTGAAGAGAAAGACATTAAAGTGTTAATTACTGGTGTTGTCATGGTAAATACTGCGCTCATGATGGGAAGATATGCGCATACTGATTACGATTTAATTATAAATGTAGGAGTTTGCGGAGCTTTTGATAAACAGTTGGAGTTAGGTGAATTAGTTCATATTACTGAAGATGTATTAAGTGAATTAGGTGCAGAAGATGGAGAAGGATTTTTGACATACAATCAAATGAATCTTCCTGGCGAACATATTTATAAGGGAATTTATAAAGATTCTTACTTAATGATTGAGCTTTTGAAAAAAGTAAAAGGAATTACAGTGAATACAGTTCATGGCAATGACGCAAGTATTGAAAAAGTAAAACAACTGTATCATCCTTGTGTAGAAAGTATGGAGGGTGCTGCTTTTTTTGCAGCTTGTTCAGGAACGAAAGGAAACTCTGTTCAAATACGAGCGATTTCAAATTATGTGGAGAAGCGAGATAAAGATAAATGGCAAATGCCTTTGGCTATAAAAAACTTAAATGATTTTTTAATAACATTTATTAAGAATGTATAGGCTAGAAATAATTACTTTTGTAACACAATTCTAAAATTCACAAATGAACTTCTCTCTCGGTTTTTCTCCTTGTCCAAACGATTGTTTTATTTTTGATGCCCTGGTGCATAAAAAAATCGACACCCAAGGTATTGATTTTACTATTGTGATGGAAGACGTAGAAGCCTTAAATAACAGAGCTTTTAAAGAGGAATTGGATATTACAAAATTAAGCTACCATGCCTTTTTATACTTAACCAATCAATATGCTTTATTAAATAGTGGTAGTGCTTTGGGTTTTAACTGTGGGCCACTTTTAGTAAAAGATTCAAAAAACAAAATTGAAAATATCGATACAGCTAGTATTGCTATTCCTGGTAAATACACAACGGCTAATTTTTTATTATCGTTGGCATTTCCTAATGCAAAAAATAAAAAAGAAATTTTATTTAGCGATATTGAAGGAGCTGTGTTATCACATCAAGTGGATGCAGGGTTATTAATTCATGAAAACCGTTTTACTTACGAAGAAAAAGGTTTAGAAAAAATCATTGATTTAGGGGAATTTTGGGAAGGCTTAATTCATGCGCCAATTCCACTAGGAGGTATAGTGGTTAAAAGAAATGTTGATACTAAACTTCAAAAAACAATTGATGCTTTGATAAAGCAAAGTGTTGAGTTTGCTTTTGCTAATCCCGAAAGTTGTATGCCATTTGTAAAACAACATGCACAAGAAATGAGTGAAGAGGTAATGAAAAAACACATTGCTTTATATGTCAACCAATTTTCGATTGATTTAGGAAAAATTGGCAAAAATGCTATTCAGTTATTATTTGATAAAGCCACTGAAAATGGCTTAATAGAGGGGGTAGCCCCTCAAATTTTTGTAGGCTAATTCCGTTCATCAACTGAAATGGACAATTCATATAAAAATTGACCATTTCTTGATAAAATCCTTTTATATTTATAAAAAATACATTTATGCAAAAATTAGTTTTAATAGCTTCTTCTCTTTTTTTGGGAGCTAATGCGTTTGCTCAAACTCTTACGCCTGGTATTAATTTAAGTTACATCGATTCATCGGTGAGTCCTCGTAACGATATTTATAAATTTGCAAATGGCAAATGGTTAAATACTCAAAAAATACCAGCAAGTGATGGTAGTTGGGGCAGCTTTAATGAAATCAACGAAAATAACGTTGCTAATTTGAAAGCTTTGATGTTACAAGTTTCGAAAGATACAAAGGCATTGCCTGGAACTAATATTCAAAAATTACGTGATTTTTATTCAACAGCTATAGATTCAGCAAAAGCTGATAAAGATGGAATTAAACCAATTAATGCTGATTTAGCAGCTATTGATTTAATTAAAACTAAAGATGATTTATTAAAAACAACGGCAGCTCTTAATAAAAAAGGTGTTGGTGGTATGCTTGGTTTTTATGTGTATTCAGATTTTAAAAATAGTAATGCCAATACATGCTATTTAGCGCAATCTGGATTAGGCTTACCTGATAAAGATTTTTATTTCGAAGCACAATATGAATCTGTAAAGAAAGAATATAGCGAACACATTGCGCGTATGTTTGAATGTTTGGGTAATTATCCTGAATCTGCGCAAGTAAATGTAGCAACCATCATGAAAATTGAAACGGAGTTGGCAAAAAATTGTCAGAATGCTGTTGAGCAACGCGATATACAAAAACAATATAATCCTTTTACAAAAGCTGAGTTAGTAAAATTGACACCTAATGTAAATTGGGATGTGTATTTCGCTACTATAGGAATTGCAACCCCTGAAAATATTGTCATCAATCAGCCAAAGTATTACGAAGGTTTAAATACGTTAATTAATTCTATTTCAATTGCGGAGTGGAAAGTGTTTTTAAAATGGAATTTAATTCAAACAGCGGCACCATATTTATCTAGCAAGTTTGTAAACGAAAATTTTAAATTTCAAGGAACGGTTTTAGCTGGAAAAAAAGAAATGAAGCCTCGTTACAAGAGAGTACAAGGCTCTACTGATGAAGCTTTAGGAGAGGCATTAGGTAAGTTATATGTGGAGAAATATTTTGATGACAAGTCAAAAAAACGTGTGAATGAGATGGTAGATAATTTAATTGCTGCTTATCGTGTACGCATCGAATCTCGTGATTGGATGAGCGCAGAAACTAAAGTTCAAGCTCAATTAAAATTAGATAAGATTATTAAAAAATTAGGTTTCCCTGATAAATGGATTGATTACAAAGTATTAACTATTACAAAAGAATCGTATTGGAAAAATGTTTCAGCTGCACGTGAATTTCAATATAAAAGAATGTTAGATAAGATTGGTAAGCCAGTTGATAGAATGGAGTGGGGCATGACTCCTCCAACAGTTAATGCGTATTATAATCCAACATCAAACGAAATTGCATTCCCTGCAGGAATTATGCAAGTGCCATTTTTTGATGTAAATGCAGATGATGCCTTTAATTATGGTGTAATGGGCTCTATTATTGGTCACGAGTTAACGCATGGCTTTGATGATCAAGGTTCGCAGTTTGATGCTGATGGAAATTTAAAAATGTGGTGGACAGAAACTGATTATAAAAACTTTACTGATAAAACGAAGTTGATTATTGAACAGTTTGATAATTATGTAGCAATCGATACTCTTCATGTTAAAGGAGAATTAACGCAAGGAGAAAACATTGCTGATTTAGGTGGTTTAACCATGGCCTATTATGCATATCAAAAATCATTGAATGGAAAAAAATCACCTGTAATGGTTGGGTTTACTGGCGAACAACGTTTCTTTTTAGCTTGGGTGCAAGGTTGGAAAACCTTAATGCGTGATGCCTATTTAAAACAAATGATTGCTACTAATCCACATTCACCAGGAAATTTCAGAGCAGTTGGTCCATTAAGTAACATGCAAGAATTTTATGATGCTTTTGGAGTGAAAGAAGGTGATGGTATGTTTAGACCAGTTGCTAAACGCGTAAATATTTGGTAAGCAGTAATACTGCTATAATAATTTAAAGGGGGCGCAGGCCCCCTTTTTTTTGTTATTATCCTTAAAAAAATAGAACACAAATAACGTTGATAGTTATGATTACACTTAGTCTTTATGATTTGAATCAGTGAAAATCTGCTCTATCAGTCCTATCCGTGTTCCAATTATTTTCTTTCCAGAACTACTAACCCACATTCGTTAATAAGTTTGACTGATTTACTGAACAATAGCCTTCATTATAAATAAATTTAATCTGTTACAATTAACGATAGCTAAAATTCATTATGAGCGATATACAACATTTTTTTAAACCTATTGAACTAGAAAGAGATTCTTATTCTGAAAATCAAATTGGCAGAGTAGTTAGTGCTTATACAAACGATTCTGATTTTCCGGAGTTGCAAGATATAGACATGGCTATTGTTGGTGTGTGTGAGGACAGAAGAGCAAATGCAAATGTGGGATGTGCAACCGCACCAGATAAAGTAAGAGATTATTTCTATTCTTTATATCCAGGAAGTTTTCGCCCGCGCATTGTTGATTTAGGGAACATCCAACCTGGGCATGATGTGGAAGATACTTACTATGCCTTAAAATCAACGGTTGAATATTTAATTCGTAATAATGTTATACCAATTATTATTGGTGGAAGTCAGGATTTAACTTATGCGCAGTTTTTAGGTTACGAGAAATTAGAACAAACTATCAATATTGCCGCAATTGATTCTACTTTTGATTTAGGTAATCCAGAGGAAGATGTAACTAATACAGCTTACTTAGGAAAAATCATTTTACATCAACCAAACTTCTTATTCAACTATAGTAATATTGGATATCAAACCTATTTAGTTGATCAAACAGGCTTAAGTATGATGAATCGTTTGTATTTTGATACTTATCGTTTAGGGCAAGTTCGCGACGCTATTGAAGAATCAGAACCAATTATCCGCCATGCTGATATGTTGAGTTTTGATATTACCGCCATTAAACATAGTGATGCGCCCGCCAATCCTAACGCATCACCAAACGGATTTTATTCTGAAGAGGCTTGTCAAATGATGCGTTATGCAGGCATGAATGATAAATTATCTTCTGTAGGTATTTATGAAATTAATCCAGAATATGATACACAAGGCAAAACAGCTAATCTAGCAGCACAAATGATTTGGTGTTTTATGGATGGTTTTTATAATCGTAAAAATGATTTTCCTTCACGCACAAGTCCTGACTATGTGAAATTTCATGTTGTATTGCAAGAAGAGAAATATGAAATTAATTTCTTTAAGAGTAAAAAAAGCGACCGTTGGTGGATGGAAATTCCTTACCCTCCAACCAAAGGATTAAAGTTTGAGCGACACACATTATTACCTTGTTCCTATAAAGATTACGAGATGGCGGTGAATAACGAAATTCCTGACCGTTGGTGGCAAACTTACCAGAAACTAGCTTAAAATAGAGCCCTTTTTAAACATTAAAAAGGGCTTTTTGTTTCTCTATATAAAACGTACTTTTACTGAGTAAAATTACCTCCTTCGCTAAAGCTATGGAGGATAAAATAAAATATAATGAATGTTCAGTCACTTTTAAAACGCGCCCTTAACTTGGAGTTTTTATCCATTGAGGAAGGAGTGTTTTTATATGAAAATGCTTCTACATCAGAATTGACTTTTGTAGCAAACGATATCAGAAAAATCAAGAAACACAATTCTAATAAAGTTACTTGGCAAATTGATCGTAATTTAAATACAACTAATGTTTGTATCGCTAACTGTAAGTTCTGTAATTTCTACCGCATTCCTGGTCACGCTGAGGCTTATATCACAGATATAGAAACTTATAAAAAGAAAATTGAAGAAACCATTAAATATGGTGGCGACCAACTATTATTGCAAGGAGGTCATCATCCTGATTTAGGTTTAAGTTTTTATGTGAATTTATTTAAAGAATTAAAAGCTTTATATCCTAGCATTAAATTACATTCATTAGGTCCACCAGAAATAGCACATATTACTAAATTAGAAAAATCTACTCATACCGAAGTTTTAAAAGCCTTAGTTGAAGCTGGTTTAGATAGTTTACCTGGTGCAGGTGCCGAAATTTTAAATGATCGTGTGCGCCGTTTAATCTCAAAAGGAAAGTGCACAGGACGTGAATGGTTAGATGTGATGCGTGCTTGTCACCAATTAAGTATTACCACATCAGCAACGATGATGTTCGGGCATGTGGAGACTATTTACGAACGCTTTGAACATTTAGTATGGTTGCGCGAAGTGCAATCAGAAAAGCCAGCTCACTCAAAAGGTTTCTTAGCATTTATTCCATGGCCATTTCAAGATGATGGAACTTTATTGAAACGTGTAAAAGGTGTTTCTAATAATGTGAGTGCAGATGAATACATTCGTATGCTAGCATTAAGCCGCATTATGTTGCCAAACATTGAAAACATTCAAGCAAGTTGGTTAACTGTTGGTAAAGCAACAGCACAAATTTGTTTACACGGTGGCGCTAATGATTTTGGTAGTATTATGATTGAAGAAAATGTAGTAAGTGCTGCAGGAGCCCCGCATCGTTTTACATACAAAACTATTCAGGATGCTATTAAAGAAGCAGGATTTGAGCCTCAGTTAAGAAATCAACAGTATGGTGAAAGAGAATTACCTGCAAACATACAAGAACAGGTTGTAAATTATTAAGAGCTATGAATGTTATCATTACAGGAGCAAGCAGAGGAATTGGTTTTGAATTAGTTCAGCAGTTTTTAAATGCTGGTGATACCGTTTTTTGTTTGACAAGAAATTTAGAACCTTTAAAAACTATTTCGCATCCTAATTTAAAATCTATATCTACCGATTTGAGTTCTCAAGAAAGTATGGATGAGGCTGTTGCTTTTATAAAAAAAGAAGTAAAGCAAATAGATTGTATTATTCATAATGCAGGTTCTTTAGTAAATAAACCCTATGAAACTATTTCTTATAAAGAATTAGGGGAAGTTTATAAGGTAAATGTATTTGCGCCTTATTATTTAACCCAACAATTATTGCCTTTACTAGGAAAAAAATCGAAAGCACATATTGTTAATATTAGTAGCATGGGAGGCTTTCAGGGTAGTTCTAAATTTGCAGGGCTGTCAGCATACAGCTCATCAAAAGCAGCTTTGGTTGGTTTAACAGAGTGTTTAGCTGAAGAATTAAAAGAAAAAAATATCTCCGTTAATTGTTTAGCTATTGGTGCAGTGCAAACAGAAATGTTAGCAGAAGCTTTCCCAGGTTATCAAGCGCCTTTATCTCCAAAACAAATGGCTGAATATATTTTTGATTTTGCTGCAAAAGGACATTTATATTATAACGGTAAAATTTTGCCTGTATCATCTAGTACTCCTTAAACTGTAATTTGTGAAACACATTTTCTTTATAATATCTATTGTTTTCTTTTGTGATTTATATTCACAAGAATTAACACAAACTATCCGTGGAACAGTTCTAGATAAACAAACGCAAAGTCCATTGCCTGGCGCTGTTATAAGCATTTTAAATTCAGAGCCAATAAAAGCAACAACTACTGATGAAAACGGGAAATTTCGTTTTGATAATGTGTTGTTAGGTAGAAAGCAATTAAAAATTTCCTTAATTTCTTATAAAGAAAAATCTCAAACAGTTGTTTTAACTACAGGAAAAGAAACCGTTTTAAATATTGAATTAGAGGAAAGTGCGGTGCAGGGGCAAGAAGTTGTTATATCAGCAGAAATTGATAAAACAAAATCTAACAATAAAATGGCAACGGTTAGTTCTCGTATTTTTAGTACGGAGGAAGCAAACCGTTATGCCGGTAGTAGAGGCGATCCAGCTCGTATGGCAGCAAACTTTGCTGGTGTAAGTGGCGCCAACGATAGTCGTAATGATATTATTGTTAGGGGAAATTCTCCTTTAGGAATTTTATGGCGGTTGAATGGTTTGGATATCCCTAATCCTAGTCATTTTGGTAGTATGGGTTCTTCGGGTGGACCAATCAGTATTTTAAATAATAATACGTTGGATAATTCTGATTTTATGACAGGTGCTTTTCCTGCGGATTATGGCAATGCAACTGCAGGCGTATTTGATTTGAAAATGCGTTCAGGCAATAATGAAAAATATGAGTTTTTGGGAATGGTTGGTTTTAATGGATTCGAATTAGGAGCAGAGGGCCCATTTAGCAAGAAAAAGAAAAACGCATCTTTTATGGTTAATTACCGTTACTCAACACTTTCTGTTTTTAAATACATAGGGTTGGATTTTGGAACCGGGAGTGCCGTGCCACAATATCAGGATATCACTTTTAAATTTGATTTGCCAACAAAAAAAGCTGGCAAGTTTTCTATTTGGGGAATTGGTGGTTTAAGTTATGCTGAGTTGTTGCAAAGTCAGCAATCAAAAGACAATAACTTGTATGGTTATAGTGGGCGAAATATGTTGTTCAGATCAAATGTTGGTGCTGGCGGAATTTCACATACTTATTTAATGAGCAGCAGTTCTTATATCAAAACAAATATTGGTGTATCTGGTCAATACAATTATATTTTAGCTGATAGAGTGGATACAAGTACGACTCCTGAAACAATCAGACCAGAGTATCGAAATACATCTTATACAACTAGATATTCTATTAATACTACCTATAATAAGAAATTTAATTCTCGTAATTTCTTAAACGCAGGTGTTTATGCCGATTTGTATAATACAACATTTGTAGACAGTATTGATAGTTATGGAACTGGCTTTGTAACACTGCGAAACTATAAAGGGCAAACTGCCTTA
>SYEI01000299.1 GCA_005800865.1 Bacteroidota bacterium
CACGACCTTATTAGATAAACCTGATTACGAGCGCGCTGTATTAGGTCTTGATAAATAATGTTATAAATAGCTCAACTGGCTATATAAACGGTAAATAAAACTACCTCTAAATGCTTACTTTTACGGTATGGCATTTTTGCTTAAAGAAAATATTAAAGTTGCAACCGATTCCATTAAAGGAAATAAGTTAAGAGCATATATCACCATGCTTATTATTTTTTTAGGAATTACTGCCTTGGTTGGAATTTCCTCGGCTATTGATGCCATTAAAGGTTCTATTAATAGCAACTTTACAAGTATGGGAGCTAACTCTTTTACTATCCGAAATCGAGATGTAAGTGTGAGAGTTGGACGACATGGAAAACGTGCGAAAAAATACCAATCCATTACCTATAAAGAAGCCATGCGCTTTAAAAACGAATTTAACTTTCCGGTTACGACAGCGGTTTCTACGATGGCTTCTTTTAGTTCCCGCATGAAGTTTGAAGCCGAAAAAACAAATCCTAACATCCAGGTGTTTGGTGGCGACGATAATTATTTAGTAACGAGTGGATATGAATTAGAAAAAGGAAGAAATTTTTCTCCTCAAGAAATTTTAACAGGAACTCACATTGTGATGATTGGTAAAGATGTGGAGTTTGCTTTATTTAAAGGAAAACAAAAAGCCTTGGATAAATTTATTACCATTAATGGTGGTAAATATAAAGTGGTTGGAGTGCTTGCGGCTAAAGGAAATAGTATGGGTTTTGGCGGAGATAAAGTGTGCATTATTCCATTAACCACTGCTCGTCAGTATTTTAGTAAACCCGACATGAGTTTTACGATTAGTGTTTTAGCAAAAAATGCCGCTTGGTTAGATTTAGCTTTAGGAGAGGCTAATGGTTTGTTTCGTAAAATTAGAAGCGTGCCAATAGGCGAAGAAGAAAATTTTGAGATTACTCGTGCCGATAGTTTAGCAACCATGTTGATTGGCTTAACTAGTAAAGCATCGATGGGTTTTATTATTATTGGGATTATCACCTTGTTAGGTGCAGCCATTGGTTTAATGAATATTATGCTAGTAACGGTAACAGAGCGAACTAAAGAAATTGGTATCAGAAAAGCGATGGGGGCAACTGCTCAAACTATTAAGAATCAGTTTTTAATTGAAAGTGTGGTGATTTGTTTTTTTGGCGGAGGCTTTGGCATTTTAATGGGCATTATTATGGCCAATGTTATTTCTCTTTATTTTAGTTCAGAATTGTTTA
This sequence comes from Bacteroidota bacterium, assembly GCA_005800865.1. GTDB lineage: Bacteria > Bacteroidota > Bacteroidia > B-17B0 > Aurantibacillaceae > UBA4416. The sequence goes on from SYEI01000299.1 coordinate 1,248, forward strand.
TTCCTTGGTTCTGGATATTCATGGGCTTTACCATTTGTATGATTGTAGGATTGGTAAGCGGTTACTTGCCTGCAAAACGTGCCTCTCAGCTAGATCCGATTGAGAGCTTGAGATTTGAGTAGTTCGTTTTACAACTGAAATAAAATGGTAAGCATGAATTCTCTGGCACTTTGAGCGATTGAGAAGATAAAAAATCTATTTCCTTACCAAACCATAATAAAAACCGAACCCAAGAGTAATCATACTCATGTTCCAATTGTTTTTTACTTTGGTGTAATCAAACCAACCTTTAAAGCCAGGGTAGTTAGGATCAAATTGTCCGAAATTATAATTATAGGATAAGTGTCCGCCGATGGCAAAATTAGGATCTACTATAAAATATAAGCCAATCATAGGCTCTACAAACGAACTAGTAAGCTTTGTTGGGTATTTTCCTATCAAGGTATCGCTTTTATATCTGATGCCTTTAAATTCGTTATAATTATAACCTGCGTTTAACGAGAAAGTTGCAAAGCCATTACCGCTAAAAAATTTATCGAAGCCTAATTTTAAATAACCATTTTGCGATTGCATATTGGTATTTACATTTTGATCTCTGAATGCTTTTTGTGGTTTGTAATAAGTGTAAGCATAACCAACACCCACAAAAAAGTTTGATACGAGTTTGCAAGTTATGTTCAAATCTCCCGCCATAACTCCCGAAAATGAATTACGAAACGATTGACTTGAAACTACTTTTGGGATACTTACATTTCCTCTTATCGCAAAGCGAGGTAACTCAGGTGCTTTTTCTTGTGCAAAAGAAAACAAGCAAGTCGTTAAAATTAGATATGATAGAATATACTTCATTAAATTAAAACGGCTTGCTTGTTTAAATATTGTTTATCGAAAAAGAACTATGCAAATTTCGCTTCAAAAGCTTTCATTACCTCTACTAACACTTGCACACTTTCAATTGGCATCGCATTATAAATAGAAGCTCTGTATCCACCCACATCTCTGTGTCCTTTGATACCATCAATGTTTGCAGCTTTCACAAATTTTTCAAATTCAGATTCTAATTCTGGCTTGTTTAATAAAAAGCAAGCATTCATATTACTTCTGTCTTCTTTAGCGGTTGTACCAACAAATTGAGAGTTTCTATCAATTTCGTTATATAATAAATCTGCTTTCTTTTGGTTAATCCCTTCAATCCAGCTAATCCCTCCATTTTGTTTTAACCAACGTAAAGTTAGCATGGTAACATATACTGGGAACACAGGAGGAGTGTTATACATCGATTCACCTTTAATGTGTACGTTATAATCTAACATCGATAACATTTTACGACCTGTTTTACCAAGGATGTCTTTTTTTACCATCACCATCGTACTACCTGCAGGACCAATATTTTTTTGCGCTCCAGCATAAATTAATGAGAAGTCTTTTGCATTTACTTTTCTGCTAAATAAATCAGAACTCATATCGCATACTAAAGGCACATCACATTTAGGGAAACTTTTTAATTGAGTTCCGTAAATTGTATTGTTAGAGGTAATATGAAAATAGTCGGCATCTTTTGGAATTTCATATCCTTTAGGAATGTAACTAAAGTTTTTGTCTTCAGAAGAAGCAATGACTTTTGTATTACCAATAATTTTAGATTCTTTAATTGCTTTGCTTGCCCAAACACCAGTGTTTAAGTATGCTGCGAAGCCAGTTTCCGTTAATAAATTA
>SYEI01000300.1 GCA_005800865.1 Bacteroidota bacterium
ATTAAAGTTCCTCCAAACATATTGTCGTGTACGCCAATATCAAATTTTTTGCAGATGTAAGTGGTAATTAATTCCATGTTGTTGTTTTGTTTAACCGCAAAGAGCACTGAGTTTTTAAGCAGAGAACGCTGGGCGGTTGTTAATTTTGTTATAAAGTCCACAAATATAATTATTTTTATTTTGCGATCCGCCAGCTGGCGGATGTCTCTTTGCGGTTAAATACTAATCAATTGTCCCCGCTGCTATCGTATTATTAGTATTCTCATTAATTAAAATAAAAGAACCCGAATTTCTGTTATCAGCATAACTATCAAAACTAATGGGTTCGGCGGTTTTAATTAACACTTTACAAATATCATTGAGTTTCATCGCACCGTCACTTTCTAGTTGTGTAAATGAATGAATATCAATTTTACTAATCACTTCTTTAACAACTGCTTTAGTTCTAAACGAATTTTGTTGTAACAAAATCTTTTGTCCAGGTATATAGGCTGCATTATCCATCCAGCAAATCGTAGCTGTCACTTCTTTTTCTGTTTTAGGCAAATGCTCTGTAGGTACAATTGAATTTCCTCTGCTAATATCTACATCGTCTTTTAAATGTAATACTACTGGTGTATTAGTTTCAGCTAATTCTACTTCTTGCTGATTGACTTCTATTTTATCAATCGTTGTCTCAATGCCGGAAGGTAATACCGTTACTTTTTGTCCTTTTTGATAAGAGCCACTTACGACTCTTCCAGCAAAACCACGGTAATCATGCAAATCATCTGTTTGCGGACGAATGACATATTGCACTTGAAAACGAGAAACATCAGTTTGTTTTGCTTCTACAATTTCAATGGTTTCTAAAAACTCTAATAAAGGTTTCCCCTTGTACCAAGACATTTTATCAGACTTAGTCACTACGTTGTCTCCAGCCAATGCACTTGCAGGAATAAAAGAAATATCTTTTAAATTCAATTGTTTAGCGAAGGTTAAATAATCACTTTCTATTTGCTTATACTTCTCTTCTGAGTAATCCACCAAATCCATTTTATTAATGCACACTAATACATGCGGCATTCCCAAAATAGCAGAGATAATACTATGACGTTTAGTTTGATCAGTAATACCATTACGAGCATCTACCAATATGATTGCCAAATTAGCATTAGAGGCGCCAGTAAACATATTACGAGTATATTGAATATGCCCTGGTGTATCAGCAATAATAAACTTACGTTTATCGGTACTGAAATATTTATAAGCCACATCAATCGTAATACCCTGCTCCCGCTCCGCTCTTAAACCATCGGTCAATAAAGCCAAATCAATTTCTGTATTCGTTCCTGTTGTTTTACTCTGACGCGTCAGTGTTTCAATAATATCTGTTGAGATAGAATTGCTATCGTATAATAAACGACCGATGAGAGTACTCTTACCGTCATCTACATTTCCTGCTGTAAAAAATCTTAATAAATCCATAATTAAAAATACCCTCCTTTTTTTCTATCTTCCATGGCAGCTTCACTTACTCTATCATCCATACGAGTAGCTCCACGCTCACTAATTTTTGCTTCTTTTAATTCTTTAATAATATCATCAACGGTGTAAGCTTCGCTTTCTACGGCAGCTGTACAAGTCATATCACCAACTGTTCTATAGCGAACTTTCTTTTTCACAACAACATCTTTTTCTTCAATCGTCACAAATTCATTGGTGTTCATTAATTGTCCGTTTTCTGTTAAGATACATTCACGTTCATGTGTAAAGTAAATAGAAGGTAATTCAATTTTTTCTCGTTTAATATAATTCCACACGTCTAACTCGGTCCAGTTACTGATAGGAAACACACGTACATTTTCCCCTTTATTGACTTTACCATTATAAATATTCCATAATTCAGGTCGTTGCATTTTAGGATCCCATTGTCCGAACTCATCACGAACCGAGAAAATACGTTCCTTAGCTCTTGCTTTTTCTTCATCTCGTCGAGCACCACCAATACAAGCATCAAACTCAAATTCCTCAATCACATCTAGTAAAGTATAAGTCTGCAACCCATTACGACTTGGAAATTTTCCTTTACCATCTTGCAACTTCTTTGCTTTGATGGTATCAGTAACATAACGAACAATTAATTTTTCATCTAACTGTTTAGCCAAATTATCACGATACGTAATAGCTTCTTCAAAGTTATGTCCTGTATCCACATGCACTAAGGGGAATGGAAATTTACCTGGACGAAATGCCTTTAATGCTAAATGCACTAGGCAAATACTATCCTTACCTCCACTAAATAATAATGCGGGACGATCAAACTGTCCAGCCACTTCGCGCAGAATGTAAATCGCTTCTGCTTCTAATTCATCTAAATAATCCTTATTCTTCATAATTTCTTCTTTATCTTGAATGTAATCCACATTCCTTTTTATCGTTTTGTTCCCACCACCAGCGACCTGCTCGAAAATCTTCTCCTTCTTTGACAGCTCTCGTGCAAGGCGCACAACCTATACTCACAAATCCTTTATCATGCAGTGGGTTGTATGGAATATTGTGTTTAAAAATATAAGCTTTCACATCATCTAACGACCAATTTAAAATCGGATGAAACTTTACAATTTGATTAGCTTCGTCCCACTCTAAGTTTGACAAATCTTGTCGGTTGTCAGATTGTTCTGCTCTAATGCCTGTTATCCAAATAGATTTTCCCTTCAAAGCTCTCTTTAATGGTTCTACTTTTCTGATATAACAACACTCTTTTCTATTCTCTAAACTTTCGTAAAAACTAATTGGTCCTTTTTCAGAAACCATTTTTTCTATCGCATCAGTTTGAGGATATAAAACCTTAATTGGTGTTTTATATCTTTCTAATGTGCTATTTAAAACAGAATACGTTTCGTTAAATAAACGACCTGTATCTAAAGTGAAAACTTCAATAGGTAATTTATTGGAAAATATAAAATGAGAAATCACTTGGTCTTCATAGCCTAAACTAGTGGAGAACACAACTCTTCCAGGAAACTCGTTTGCTAACAGCGCTAGAGCTTCTTCGGGTGATTTATCTTTTATGAGTTCTTTTATGTTGTTCATTATGTTTGTTATTTAACCGCAGAGTACGCTGAGTTTTTTCGCAGAGGGTGCAAAGGGTTAATGTTTCAATAATTATATATTTTTTCTCTTTTTCTTTGCGTCTACTTTGCTTCTTTGCGGTTAAATTATTTCAACGCACTTAATAAATCATTTAAAATATCTTCTTTGTTTTCTAATCCAATGGATACTCGAATTAAACCAGGAGTGATTCCTACTTTTAATCTTTCTTCTTCACTTAACTTACAATGAGTTGAAGATGCTGGGTGCGTCACAATACTTCTGGCATCTCCTAAGTTTGGCGAAATTTTTATCATTTGTAATTTATCTAAAAATTGCTTTGCCGCTTCATATCCACCCTTTAATGTTAAGGTAATAATACCCCCACCAGCTTTCATTTGTTTTTTAGCGATCGCATGATGAGGATGAGACGGCAAGAATGGATATGATACATTTTCTAATTGTGCATGTCCTTCTAACTTTTGTGCAACGTACAATGCATTCTCACAATGTCTGTCCATACGCAAGGCTAAAGTTTCTAAACTCTTACTTAACACCCAGGCATTAAAAGGACTCATCGATGGGCCAGTTAAGCGACCAAATAAATAAATATCATGTACTAATTCTTTCTTGCCTACTACAATTCCACCAAGCACACGACCTTGTCCGTCCATGTATTTGGTCGCTGAGTGAATTACTAAATCTGCGCCATACTTAATAGGATTTTGCAAATAAGGTGTTGCAAAACAATTATCAACGATTAATAAGATATTGTGTTTCTTAGCCACTGCCGCTACTAATTCCAAATCAATTAATTCAATAGCCGGATTCGTAGGCGTTTCTAAATAAATAAATTTCGTTTCAGGCTTAATTAATTTCTCAATTTCATTGGCATTATTGGTATTGAAATATGAATAAGAAATATTCCATTTAGGGAAATACTTTGTAAACACTGCGTGAGTCGCACCAAAAACAGAAGAACAAGACACGACATGATCTCCTGATTTTAAAATCGACATAAACGTCGTGAAGATAGCGGCCATACCAGTTGCTGTTGCAAAGCCAGCTTCAGCGCCTTCTAACAAACAAACCTTATTAATAAATTCACTTGTGTTTGGGTTAACATAAAACAGCCATCACTCGACTTACTGGCTGAA
>SYEI01000301.1 GCA_005800865.1 Bacteroidota bacterium
GTTAGTGCTAATCTCTTATTTTTTAAGACGCTTTAAGGCTACATATAATTTCATCAATATTGGTTTGATTGTATTGATGTCTACATTTATTGTGTCTACCTTATTTAGTAAGTACGAGCAATTAAATAAAAAACAAACCTACGAAGCTATTTCATTAGGATTAACAGACAGGCAAGATGTAATTGCTGAGAATGAATTTAATAAAATTAGTGCCGCCATAAAATCGGATGCGCAATTAAAAAATTTATTATCGCTATTACCTTTAAGTAACGAACAAATTGAACAAAACATCAGGCAGCGAAATTTTAGCGGTTATTTTGAACGGTATGAAATTGTGATGTCGCTATTTAAAAATGATTGCACGCCAATTTTTATTCATTTAAATCCTGTGTATTTAAATGAAGATTATTTTAAAGATCAAATTGAAAAAGGTGGCTCACAAACTATTTGTGATGATTTGTATTTTATTGATAAGGATAAAAAATCGATTCGATACATTGCTAAAATTGATATTGAAGACCTTAATAAAAATCCCGATAAAACATTTCGCTTGTTTATACAGTTAGAGCCTAAACTAGCAGTAAACTTAGGAGCTTTCCCGGATTTGTTATTAGATAAATCTTTAGAAAATAAACTAGAATCTAAGCAAATATCGTATGCTGTTTATGAATCTAATAAGTTGCTCAATACTTTTGGCGAATATCAATACCCTTTGTTTGTAAAAAACAATACGTTTAACCCAGCTTCAAACGATTCGTATGAACACTTTATATATCGCATCAAAAATAATGTGTCGATTGTAATTACCGATAAAGCGTTTGGAGCATGGGGCCGCTTTACGTCTAACTCTTATTTATTTATTTTCTTTGCTCTGTTAGTATTACTGGTTGTTTGGTTTAACTCAATTGTCATCAAACGCAGCGAACGATTTAGCTCCTTAAATAACCGTATTCAGTTTATCTTAGTATCTATTGTGGTGCTTTCGTTAGCGGCAGTAGTAATTGGTACAGTTTGGGTAGTAACCTCTCAGTTTGAGTTGAAAAACGAAAAGGACTTGGTTTTAAAATCACAATCAGTGCTAAAAGAGTTACAGCAAACGGTTGGTCAGCAAGATGCTTTAGAACCTAATTATAGAGACAATACAACGTTTCGCTTAAAGCGTTTAGCGCAATTATTTGGTAGCGATATTTCTTTATTTAATAAAAAAGGAATGTTGTATGCAACTTCTCAGCCTGCTATTTACGAGCAAGGATTAGTTTCTAAGTTCATGAATTCATCGGCTTATATGAATCTTACACGAGGTATTTTAGCAAATTACACTCAAAAAGAAAACATTGGGTCTCTTAATTATTTATCGGCTTATATTCCTTTTTATAGTAAAAACGACAAATTGTTAGGCTATATCAACTTACCATATTTTGCACGACAAAAAGATTTAGAAAAAGAACTAACGGCTTATTTAACAACACTCATTAATATTTACACTATACTGTTTGCTATTACTACACTCATCGCTTTATTGGTATCTAATTTATTAACGAAACCATTAAGAATTATTAAGCAGCAAATTTCAAACATTCAGTTTGGTAAATTTAACGAAGCCTTGCAATGGCAATCGAAAGATGAAATTGGAAACTTAGTGGCAGAGTACAATAATATGTTAATTAAGTTAGAAAAGAGTTCGGAACTATTAGCTCAATCAGAAAGAGAAAGTGCGTGGCGTGAAATGGCGAAGCAAGTAGCGCATGAGATTAAAAATCCATTAACTCCTATGAAGCTTAATATTCAGCATTTACAGCGAGTAGTGGAAACAAACCCCGACGACATAAACGATAGAGTAAATAAAGTATCAAAAATGTTGATTGAACAAATTGATACGTTGTCGCATATCGCAACAGAGTTTTCAAACTTTGCTAAATTACCAACAACTAATTTAGAAGTGGTAAATATTTGTGATGTATTGCAAAGTGTTACCAATTTATTTCAGCAAAATACGGAGTGCGAAATTTCATTAAATGCTCCCAATGCTTTATTAATTATGGCAGATAAGGAGCAGTGTTTGCGAATATTTACAAACTTATTAAAAAATGCAGAGCAATCTATTCCTGAAAACAGAAAAGGAAAAATTGAAGTCACTGCATTCGCTGATAAAAATTATGTGACGATTAAAGTAAAAGATAATGGTTGTGGAATTGCAGAAGAATTAACACATCGTTTATTCATTCCTAATTTCACTACTAAAACCACAGGTACTGGCTTAGGCTTAGCAATGGTAAAAAATTCGGTGGTGTCTTTTAATGGAACTATTTCTTTTGAAACGGATATTAATTTTGGAACAACTTTTATCTTAGTGTTTCCGGTTGTCAATCAATAATCATTTAATCTTGCTTCTAAAATTATAGCTTTTTCAAAATCTTTGTATTAGAATTATACAAGAAAATACCATCCGATTTTTTGCAATAAAATAAATAAGCAGTAATAGGGTCGATACTATTATACTCTGTATTTAATAATACTTCACCTTTGCCATTAATAAGCCCCATTAATTCATTAAAAGATGTTCTGTATAGTGATCCATTTAAATCGTCAGTTATATCTCCGTCTTTAATAGTAAAAATGGATTTACCTTGTATGTTAATTAATTGACTTGTTCCTTTTTTAGAGACAATAGCAAGGTCATTTTTAAAATCTTGAGCTTCTTCAAATTCAACAGGTGTCACTGCTTTTAGTTTCCTATCTACATAACCATATTTATTGTTTTTTTGGATGCGTATAATATCGCATTTGGCGAAAAATAAATTGGTATAGGTTCCAAAGTTAATGCTGGATCTGCCATTGGCATCAATTAAAGCAACTTCATCATCTTGAATTAATTTAAAATATTTCCCGTTTGTGTAATAGCTTGTTGGAAATGCAGGATTGTAATCGTAGTCGATGGAAGTAACAAAACATTTTTCTTTTGAATTATAAAAACCATATAAATTATTTTTCACCACTAAATATATCTCATTTTGATTAGGAGCGATGTAATCATATTCTACTGGCAAAATAATTTGCTCATGAATGTTCATTAAACCAAATTGATTTTTTTGTTTCACTACTACAATCGAATTGGTATCAACATCCGAAATCCAATCCCATTGAGCTTGCAAAGCATTATTATAAATATCAACTAAGCCGTATTTGTTAGAAAGATAATATGCAAAATTGTTTTTAAAATTCCCAAGTTTAGCATAAGTAAAAGGAATGACAACTTCTCCTTTAGTATTAATAGCCCCATAAACGTTGTTTGATTTGCACACAAATAAGTTATCCGATGATTCATTAATATCTTGATAGCCTTTAGAAATATATTGCCCTGAACGATTAATTAAATAATATTGGTTATCTTTTTTTACAATAGCTACACCGTTTTTATAACTTTCTGTTTCTTCAAAATAATGATTAGAAACTTTCTGACCTTCTTTGTTAATGTAAAAGCAACTATCGTTTTTGCAAACTGAAGCGAAACCTTCACTAAATGCTGAGGCATCGTCAAATTGAGGCGCAATGATCCAATTTCCTATAGTGTCAATAAAACCATAGTTCTCTTCTAAATTTTTTAGAGGTAATAATATGTTTTGCGCTAAAGATATTTCTTTTATAATGCTTTCATTAAAAGGATAATCGGGATATTTTATTAAAAAATTGGTTAACTCTTCTTTGCTATATGATTTTACAGATGTGCTATACAATAATTTCCATGCGGCTTCTGCTGTTAAAGAAGTACTGTATTTTTTTATGAAGTTATAGATACTGTCGCTTGAATGCAGCGGCTGAATTAAATTAAATAAATTATTTTCCGCAAAAGCAACATTGGGATTGTTTTGATATTGCTTGATAAATAGCTGATACTGATGAATCGTTTTACCGGGGGTTTGTTCGTTGTATTGATAGTCGTAAAATAATTTCTTGGCTTTTGTGTATAAACTACTTTGAGGGTATTGTAATAAAAATTGAGTCACTTGCTCGCTCGATTGTAAAGCTATTGCCTTGTTTAGTTGCATACCATCTCTTTTAAAATACGTTTGTGCTAACAAAGTACTATCCGAAAAATAGAAATGAGATAGAAAATAATTATAACTCTCAACAGAATTATGACTGCTATATTTCTCGTAACCTTTATTTCCAATACCAATGGCTAGCGAGCCAATCGTTTCTTGGCTAATGTGATATAAAGAGTAGGTGATGGTATCTTTAAACCGACTTTGACTAATGGCAATATATTTAGCAGCACTATCAATATTTGAAAAAGGGTTGTCCGTTCTAAAATAGATGTTAGCTAAACCAAAAGCCGATTCGGAAGGATATTTTGGCAGGGATTTATAAAATAATTGTTTTGCTTTAAAATAATCAAAAATAGAAAGTGCCTCGTAAGCGTCCGAAATTTTACTTCCAAAAGCTTGCGATGCAAAACTTACTAATAAAATGATTACTATTTTTCTCATCAATTGCCCGTAAAATTATAAATTGCACCCAAAATATATCGAAAAGATGTTCACAACTGGTCAAATCATTTTCACCTCCCTTTTTTCATTAGTTTTTATAGTGGGAATGCTATGGGCTTACAAAAAAGACAGTTTTACTAACAAAATACACTTTAGAGGTGCCTCAAAAATCCTTTGGATTACGATTTTTTTGCTTTTATGTTTGTTTTTATATGTTAAAATGCGCCATAGGCTTTAAGATTTCGCATTTTTTTTGTAATTTTAATACTTGTATTTAAACAATTAATATTTATTTAAATGAAAAACCTTTTTTTAATATTTTCTTTTGTTGTTACAGTATTCAATTTAAACGCTGGAGTTTTAGTTGTAGAAGGAAAATTTCAAAATAAGAATATTTACATTCAAAATTCATTTGGTTCAAATGGCGTTGGCTTTTGTGCAACCGAAATTAAAGTAAATGGTAAAATCACAACTGATGAAGTTAACTCTTCGGCTTTTGAAATTGATTTAACTGCCATGAATATAAAACCAGGTCAAAAAGTTACTATTGAAATTAGCCACAAAAGTGATTGCGTTCCAGTTGTATTAAATCCTGAAGTTTTAAAACCTCGTCCTACGTTTGAGGTAGTAAGCATGAATATTAATAATTCTGGCATCTTAAAATGGACTACTAAAAACGAAAGTGGGCCTTTACCTTATATTGTTGAACAATTTAAATGGAACAAATGGGTATATGTTGGCGAAGTTCAAGGATTAGGTAATCCTGATACTCATGATTATTCTTTTCATGTGTCTACACATAGTGGCGAAAATAAATTTAGAGTAAAACAAATTGGTTTAGCAACTACACCTAAAGTATCTTCAGCTGTTATTGTTAACTCTACAATTGATAAACCTTATTTTATGATTACTAAAGATAATAAGGCTATTCAATTCACTAACGAAACATCATTTGAAGTGTATGATGCTTTTGGATCAGTTGTTAAAAAAGGATTTGGAAAAGAAACCGATATTAAAAATCTTTCAAAAGGTAAATATTACTTATGTTACGATAACCAAGTAGCAGAGTTTGATAAGAAGAAATAAATAA
>SYEI01000302.1 GCA_005800865.1 Bacteroidota bacterium
AAGATATAGTATAGATAAATTAGGGGCATTATTAACTCCTACTGCATTTCCCCAAAGATTGCCAATTACTTGTAATTCTTCAAATACAATTGCTATAGCAGGCTTATACTCACCACAGGTAGTTACAACATCTGGCGTAGTGTTTGAAGACACCTTAAATTGGATGGAAGTTAGCGGTAGCTTTACAGCTGTTGGTAATGAAGCGTATTTAGCAATTGGAGATTTTTTTACACATGCACAACACTTTATTAAAGATAGTTACCCAGCTAATTGTAATGGTTTAGCAGAGTATTATGTAGATGATGTAAGCGTAGAAGAAGTAGAAATTGCCAAAGCAAAAAATGACACCTTAATTTATGCAATGGATAGTGTTGTTATTGGTAAAAATGCTAATGAAGCAGCTCTATTTAATTGGCAGCCAGCAACAGGGCTAAGTTGCACTAATTGCCCTAACCCAAAAGCAAGCCCAACTATAACTACAACTTACACAGTAACTAAAACGCAATGTAAAAGTGTAACTACCGATGAAATAACAGTTACAGTGAGTCCAGTTGGTATAGATGAAATAAATATCAATAATGCTTTTACTTTACAACCTAACCCTACAAATGGATTAATAAGTATTATTAGTAGGTTTGAAATGCAGAAAATTGAAGTAATAAATTTTGCAGGACAAATGTTGTTATCTGAATTAACAAAAGATAAAAGTCAGCAATTAAACTTAGCTGATTTTTCAGCAGGAATTTACTTTGTAAAAGTCAGCTATGGTAATGGCCAAAGTGTTACTAAAAAAGTAATTGTAAATCCATAACATAAAAACGTCAAACCAAATAAAAAAAGCGCTTTGACAAAACAAGGCGTTTTTTTTATTCGCTTTAACTTACAAAAAGGTCACAAAAGTTATTGCTATCGCAACAACCCTTGTGTTTAATTTGCCACTCGCTCCGCTCACACACGGCACAAGCCTGCGGCAGCAAGGTGTTTTTGTTCAATAAATGCCATCTTTTAACAAAACTTTAACAAGCTATAAAACATTTTTGGAACAAATCTTCGTTATAAATGCATTATTAACAATCTAAAATTAAAAATCATGTCTAACTATTATGAAACAGGACACGCTAAAAATGTAGCTAACCTGTTAAAATTAAATCAACTAATTGCTACACTTGGTACAACTTATAATCCAAGTAATCCAGCAATAAAAGCATCAGCATTAGCAACACTTTACACAAATGCTAATACTAAATTATCTGATATCAATAACAATTTCACAACTTGGAAAAATGCAACTAACTCTCGCGAACTAGCATTTGAGCCACTTCGTAAAGAAGCTACTCAAATATTAGGAGCTTTACAAAGTACTGGAGCAGTTCAGCAAACACTCGACGACTTTGCTTTTCAAGTAAATAAATTTCGTTCATCGGGTTCTAAATTAACCAAAGCTGATGCGGGAATAGTTGAAACTCCTTCAACAGAAAAAACAGCTGATGCTTCCAACCCAGTAGAAGCTAAAACAATTTCAACTTCACAACAAAGTTATGATAACCAATTGCAGCACTTTCAAAAAATGATTTTGATATTACAAAGTGTTCCTGCTTACAATCCAAACGAAAACGCATTTAAAGTAACAACACTTCAAACTAAATTAACAACTTTAACTTCTTTAAATAATGCTGCTAATACAAGCTACGCTAACTTAAAAAATGCGCGTATTCAACGTAACTTATTCTTTTATGCTAAAGATACTGGCGTATTAGATTTGGTAAAACAAGTTAAGGCGTACATTAAAAGTGTGTATGGTACAACAAGTCAGCAGTACATAGCTGCAAACGCAATAAAGTTTACTAGGGTAATACCTAAAAAATCAGCTCAGTAATTAATAAAGAATCCAACCTAGCAAGTTGGATTCTTTATTTATACGTGGGCGTTCCTACAAATTTTCACTAAAATTTGTAGTCGGGCTTTCCACTTCAAGTCCTCGTTCCGTTATCACTACACTGCGGGCTTTCCGTTACAATCCCTAACGCATTATATCCAAACCTACTCAGCTAAATTTCAAATCAATTCAAGTAAAAAATACTGTGTTTTATTAAATAGTTAAAGCGTTTTGCAAATATGTCATACATTATTTTGTGTTATTGCTATCTACTCCCGTGCACTTCAAACAAGTTTAATTGTTCTTCTAATCTATTTAACTATTTTAACAATCGCGTTGTATGTTTTAACAATCTACTCGCTTGCACTCGCTGTCTATTTTTTTGTAGACCTGTGTTTCCAATATTTTTAACAAATCTTCATGTCAATGCTTCAGACTGTAATTCCTATTATTGTAATCTACTCGACTATAATCGCTATCGTGTTCTCTGTTCTTGCAATCTATTCAACTGCCTTTACAATCTATTCCACTCAGGACATCTCCGCTAACTATCCAAGCACATTCGCAAAACGCACAAATCAGCCCTGCAATCCAAATTTTGCAAAAAAGCTTGTATAGTTCTCCCGCGTGCTGGCAATTTTCACAAATTGCTTTAGGTGGCATTCGGTTTCAGTCAGACATAGTAATCTTTTATTAGTAATAGGTTGTTTCTGTTATTTGTTTTTTCAAACTCTGTAGGGCGCACAAGTTATAACCGCACCTAAAACTTATGCGGGCAGAAGTACAAGCATTTGCAATAAATGCCGCTGCGCGAAAGACATTCATTTTGCATTGCAAATGCGTAGAAACATTTTATCTTTGTTATTAATATTCGGTTGACAATGCCCTGAACCGCACAAGTTCTAGCTGCCATCCGTTAGTAGCAAGGCGTGACAAAAATACTTTTGACATATTACGCTTTGGCTTTTAGCTAAACTTTTTAATTAAAAACTAACGTTAAGACTGCAACAAAAATGCTTTTTAGGTTTCATAGCAACATTAGGACAAAAGAATCTAAAATTTTCCCTCCCCTTTTTTTCGGGTTTGAAAAACCCGTACTGGCTATCCCAAATTTAGCACATTTGCTTTTGCCCTCCTCAGACATCAACGCTAATGCAAAATCAAAAGAGCTAAATTTCTGCCCTCAACAATTAGGTGTGCTTCGCACCTTTTTTGCGCGTGTGCTTGGTGCACCAAAATGCGCGCCACAGGCGTATCGTATTAGTATTATTAATATATTTGAATAACCTCAAAATTAAATCAATGAAAAAATTACTTTTAATATTTATCGTGACATTTAATTTTCTATTAAATGCACAATCTCCTACTTTTAGTTGGGCTAAAAAAACTAGTGGAACATATAACGAAGACTGTACTTTTATTCGTTCCGATAGCAATGGTAACATCTATTCCATTGGAATATTCAGTGGCATTGTTGATTTTGACCCGGGTGTTGGAACTTACACTCTAAGTGCTTCAACAAGTTATTATGACTTCTATATTTTAAAATTAGACCCAAATGGCAACTTCTTATGGGCAAAAAAGTTTGGTGGTAATACAGGTGATGATTACGCGAATTCTATTACAGTTGATAACAATGACAATATAGTTGTTACAGGTTATTTCTTTGGTAATAATATCGATTTTGACCCTAATGCTGGCACAACATTATTAAGTTCATATGGTCTAAGAGATATTTTTATTTTAAAACTTGACCCAAGTGGTAATTTAATATGGGTAAAACAAATCGGTCAAGCCAGCAATTCAGATGAGTGTTATTCCATTACATCAGATATTAACTCCAATATTTATATTTCAGGTAATTTTGTTAACACAATTGATTTCGACCCAAATGCAGGGATATATAATCTGACTGCATCAACTGCTTTAGGTTATTCATATATTTTAAAATTAAATTCTAACGGTGATTTTGTATGGGCAAAACAATTTGGAGGAGATGGGTCAGCTTATATTAATTACGGTAAAGACAACCATATTTATATAACAGGTAATTTTTCATATACTAACGGTGTTGATTTTGACCCAACTTCAGGTGCTGATTCTTTATATAGTGTAAATAATTTCCAAGATATTTATGTCATGAAAATGGATACTTCAGGTAATTATAAATGGGCTACAAGTGCTGGTGGTAGCGACGATGATATGTCAAATGCTGTAACCGCTGACATTAATGGAAATGTATATATTACAGGTATTTTTCAAAGTACATTGTGTCCTATGGGCACAACTACTTTAACAAATTCAAGTAACACTGGAACTTACTGGGATATTTTTACCGCTAAACTTGACCCATTTGGAAATTTTATTTGGGCTAAAAAATTAGGTGGTAATCAAGATGATAAGTCTTTTTCAGTATCAATAGATAATAATTCTAATGTTTATACTACAGGATATTATAGAACAAATGTAGATTTTGACCCATCAACAACATCTACATTCACTCTCAATTCAGGTACTAATTACAATCTATTTATTCAAAAGCTTGACCAGAACGGTAACTTCCAATGGGCTGGCGACATTGGAGGTACAGGGACTGCATATAAATACTATGCTGGTAATTCTATTTTTTTAAATAATAATAATGAAATACTTGTTGGAGGTAATGTTACTGGAACAATTGATGCCGACCCAACATCAAGCACATTTACAATGACTGCAAGTGCAACAGCAAGTAATGCTTTTATATTAAAATTAAATGGTTCGGGCACTGCTACATTTATTAAAAATCATGAATTAAGCGATAACTATAAAATTTATCCAAATCCTAGTTCTCATGAAATTACAATTGAATTAAATTCAAAAAATAAAATA
>SYEI01000303.1 GCA_005800865.1 Bacteroidota bacterium
AATATGTTGAATTAGAGGTAACATATACAGAAGAAGGTGTGAAAGGAAAATCAGTAAAAACTGCTGAATTAACAGGTGGTGTTAAAATTCAAGTTCCAATTTTTGTAGTAAACGGTGATAAATTAAAAATAAATACTGAAACAGGCGAATACGTTGAACGCGTAAAATAAATTCAATATTCAGATTACTAAAAGCCTTCCGCTAGCTGGCGGAAGGCTTTTTTATTTAATTACTCTTGCTTCAATTGCTGTTGTGTAGCTATTGCAAATCTAATTTCGGAGTATGAATAGTCATCTCCTAACTCTATCTTTAATGGTGTTAATTTATTTTCAACTTCAATTTTTTTTGACGCTTCCATAATCACATCAAATTTTTCTTTAGCAACAAATTGTGAAACTGGAATCATTCCTAAACTCACATAATGTGCTAAATGTCCTTCAATAGTGGTAATCGCAAAACCTCTAGCTTCTGCAATTTCAAAGATTGTTTTACCCTCTTTGTATAAAGTAAAGCTCAACTCTTTGGTATCTGGTTTTGCTGCTTTTACTTTTTTGGAAGTTTCGATACCTGAGCTTGTCGAAGTTACTTTTTTGTTTTTTCTACCTGTTACTTTTTTAGAAGTCCTTTCTTCAAAAGCAGCTTTTTCAGTTATGGCTATTGTTTGTCTTACTAGCTCTAAGCGTTCATTTTGATTGGCATTAAATTTTAGTTGTTGTTTATTAAACTCCACATTATTCAATACATTATCAATTACTGTCGATACTTTATCTAATTGCTGTAAATGCTTATACAACAAACCTTCCAACTCTAATAATTCTTCTAAATAGGTTTTAATTTGTTTTTCCTCTTTTAACAATTCGATATGTACTAAAATAGATTTTGACAATTCTTTTAAAACAGGATAAAAATAATTTTTAGCAGCAACATGTCTAGCACTTACAGTTTGCAAGTAATCCTCTGCCCTACTTTCAAAAATCTGCATCAACTGGTTACTAAATTTATCTGCATTTACTTTTAAAGGTTCAAATTTTTCAATTAACTCTTTTGCCCAAACCTGATGCTTTTGTTTATTCGATTTATTCTCGGCCATATTATAACTCGCCTCATGATTTCTGAGACAAGTATATAACCAAACAAAATCGTAGGCTTTCAATGTATAGCCTTTCAAAAACAAAACGGTTTCCTGATCAATTAACCGCTTTACTTCTTCATTTTTGGGTTTATTCTCTGCATAATCTACCAAGGTTTTATCTTGAGAGATAGCATTAAATTGAATTGGAGAAGTTAATACCAAACCATCTAATGATTTTAAACGTGATAAAGCAACATAAACCTGTCCTGGTGCAAAGGCACGATTAATATCTAAAATAGCTTTTTCAAAAGTTAACCCTTGACTTTTATGAACTGTAATAGCCCAAGCTAATTTAATAGGATATTGAATAAAAGTTCCTATTTCGGTTTCATCAATTTCGTTAGTAACAGGATTCAATTCGTATTTAATGTTTTTCCATTGATAATGTTCTAATAGAAACGGCTTAGTCCCATCCTTAAAATCAATTTCAATTTCTTTATCTCTCAACGACGAAACAACTCCAATTTTTCCATTAAAATATTGCTGTTTTCCACTTACATCATTTTTAATAAACATAATTTGGGCCCCCAGTTTGAGCTCCAAATAAGCTTCTACTGGGTAAGCATATTCATTAAATTCCCCATCAATGTTTGCACTAAAAAAATAAGACTTCCCTTTTAACTCTTGTAATGCAGACCTATTCAATGTATCAGCCTTATTATTGTGAGTAGTTAGGGTGATTGTATTTAAAGCAGAAGTAACATCAAAATTAGGCTTGTAGTAGGAGTTTAATAAATCAATGTTAGCTTGTGTAACCTTGTTATTTCTTAAGTTATTCAACAAGTCAATAAAGGTACTATCCGACTGACGATAGATTTTATCTAATTCAATGTAAACTGGCTTTTCGTTTCTTAAAACTTGAGCGTCAAAAAAGTAAATGCTACTGTAATAATTGCGTAAAACGTTCCACTCATCTTCTTTTACAACTGGAGGTAACTGCATTAAATCTCCAATAAACAATACTTGAACTCCCCCAAAAGGTTTATGTTGCTGACGACGAATACTTTTTAATACAAAATCAATCGTATCTAATAAATCAGCTCTTAACATACTTACTTCATCAATGATAAGCAGCTCTAATTCCTGAAGTAATTTTCGTTTTTGGTCGCGCATATTTAAATGCTTAACCATGGTGTAGGGCGTGTTTATTTTGGTGTTAGTATTTTCAATTTTATAACTACTATCTGGGATAAAACAGCCAAATGGCACCCCAAATTGGGAATGAATGGTAACTCCACCTGCATTAATAGCAGCAATGCCTGTAGGGGCAACAATAATGGCATTTTTATGGGTATGTTCTATTATTTTACGTAAAAAAGTGGTTTTTCCGGTTCCTGCTTTCCCTGTTAAAAAAACTGGTTTATTGGTTTGATTAATACACTTAGCGGCGAGCTCTGCAGGACTAAGATTTATGAGGGATTTATCCATTATTTAACGCAAAAATAACGCTTTTACAAAATATTCAATTGATATTTGTTAAATAGTTAATATTTAGTATCTTGCGTACTTGTCCTGCAAAACATCTTTTAATTAAAATACTATGAGTGAACGAATACTTCGTGCCTTAATGCAAATGTTTGCCATCATCGCTAAAGTTGATGGAATTAGTAATACTGGTCGTGCAATTGTTGAGGCCTTTTTAAAGCAGCAATTAAACAAAGAGCAAGTAGAAAAATACTTAGTTATTTTTGATGAATTCATTGAAGCTCAGCAGGCAGGTTCAAAGAAAAAAGATGGCTCAGCCAAACGTACCTCTTTAAACTCAGTTAAGGTATTAAAGATTTGTACCCAAATCAATCAAGAACTAGAACAACCACAAAAAGTCATCGTATTAATTCGTTTATTGGAATTTATTTATTCTTCTGACGAAATTTCAGAACAAGAAAATGAATTTGTAGTAACAGTGGCTGATACCTTTAACATTTCGGTTGAAGAGTTTAATCAATTAAGAGCATTTATTGAAGATACTGCAGAAAAAATTCCAAATACACCAAATATCTTAGTTATTAATAACAAAGAAAATGGTTACGAAAATGCGTGTAAACACATTTACTGCGATGCGTTATCGTCTGATGTTCGCGTAATACAGATTGATAGCGTTGGTATGTATGCTTTACGTATTTACGGTAATATTGAGTTACAGTTAAATGGACAAGGGATTTCAAAAGAACGTGTACACATTTTAACTCCTGGTTCATCTTTAAGAAATTCGAGAGTAAAGCCAATTTACTATAGTGATATTATCAGCCGTTTCTTAGCAGATGGATCACAAGCTCGTATTTCGTTTGAGGCAAAAAATATTGAATATAAATTTAAAGGTGGTAAATTAGGTCTACGTAATATCAATATCCGCGAAGAAGGCGGTAAGTTAATTGGTATTATGGGAGGTTCAGGCGCTGGTAAGTCTACTTTATTAAATGTTTTAAACGGTGTAGAAATACCAAGCGGCGGACAAGTTTTAATTAATGGAAAAAACATTCACGTTGAGAAAAAATTTGTTGAGGGCGTAATTGGTCACGTTACTCAAGATGACTTATTAATTGAGGAATTAACCGTTTATCAAAACCTATTTTACAATGCTAAATTATGTTTTGGAAATTTAAGCGATGAAGAAATTGCTAAAAAATGCCACTCCTTACTAGCAGATTTAGGTTTATCTGAAACTAAAGAATTAAAAGTTGGTTCACCTTTAGAAAAAACAATTTCGGGTGGTCAACGTAAACGTTTAAATATTGGTTTAGAGTTAATTCGTGAACCTTCTGTTCTATACGTTGATGAACCAACTTCTGGTTTATCGTCACGTGACTCTGAAAACATTATGGACCTTTTAAAAGAATTATCTTTAAAAGGGAAATTAATTTTTGTCGTTATCCATCAGCCATCATCAGACATTTTTAAAATGTTTGATAAACTTCAAATTTTAGATGTGGGTGGTTACCCAATTTATTATGGAAATCCAGTTGATGCTGTTTCTTACTTCAAAACATTAGTGCAACATGTTAATGCTGAAGAAAGCGAATGCTGGAACTGTGGTAACGTAAACCCTGAATTAATTTTCAATATTATTGAAAGTAAGGTATTGGATGAGTATGGTAACTTAACTCATAACCGTAAAACAAGTCCTAGTGAATGGAATAAAAATTACGTTGAAAAAATAGAATCAACCATTGGTGATATTAAACACCAAGATGAAATTCCTGAAGCTATTTTTAAAATACCAAATGCGTTTAAACAGTTTAAAGTATTTATTACGCGTGATGTATTGAGTAAATTAACAAATACTCAGTATTTATTAATCAACTTAATTGAGGCGCCTGCTTTAGCCTTCGTATTAGCTGCCTTAATCCGTTTTTTTAATACAGACGCAAACAATACAAAAGGTTATTTCTTTAGAGAAAATGAAAACGTGCCAGCATACATGTTCATGTCGGTTGTCGTAGCTTTATTTATTGGGTTAACCGTTTCTGCAGAAGAAATTATTAGAGATAGAAAAATCCGTAAACGTGAGTCTTTCTTAAACTTAAGTAAAGGAAGTTATTTATGGAGTAAAATTATTATCATGTTTACCTTATCTGCTATTCAAACATTTATGTTTGTGTTAGTTGGTAATTTAATTATGGGTGTAAAAGGGATGTTTTGTGATTACTGGATGGTATTATTTTCGGCCTCTTGTTTTGCTAATATGCTTGGATTAAATATTTCGAGCGCCTTTAACAGTGCTGTTACTATTTATATTTCCATTCCGTTTTTAATTATTCCACAATTATTATTAGCAGGTGTTGTTGTTAAGTTTGATAAATTAAATCCAATATTAGCAAAACAAGGTGGTGTTCCAATTGTAGGTGAAATGATGGCTAGTCGCTGGGCATTTGAAGCATTAGCAGTTAACCAATTTAAAGCAAATGAGTTTCATAAACATTTTTACAGATTTGAAAAATCAATTAGTATTGCTGGTTATAAAAAAGTTTACTGGTTACCAGAGTTAACAAGTAAGATTACTAAAATTAATAATGCCTTAAAAGATCCAGCTAAAAAAGCTGAATTAGAAAAAGATTTAGCTTTATTAAAAAATGAATTACTAAAAGAGCAAACTTTCTTAAAAGGAAAATACAAATTTGATGGTATAGAACAATTAAATACCACAGATTATACCCCTGCCATTGGTGCTTCTTTAAAAGTATTTTTAGAGAAAATAAACGAAAATTACATTAACGTTGATAAAAAAGCGAGAGAATTAAAGGATAAAGAAACCCAAAAAATGATTAAAGAATTGGGTGGAAATGAACAATTTATAACTCTACAAGACGATTATACAAATGAAGCCTTAAACCAGTTTGTATTAAATAATAATGATTTGGGCTTAAGATGTTTAGAGCATGAAGGAAGATTAATTCAACGAACTGAGCCAGTTTATTTAGATCCGATTGAATCTAACTTAGGAGCAGCTCATTTTTATGCACCAAACAAACGCTTTATGGGTCAATTATTTCCCACCTATTGGTTTAATATGGCTGTAATTTGGTTAATGAGTATCTCGTTAATGGTGATGCTTTATTTTGAAGTATTTAAAAAAGTGTTAGATGCTATGGGAAATATTAGCTTTAAAAAGAAAAAGTAAGCAGATCAAAGAGAAAGAAGGTATTGAAGTGACTAAAAAACGTCCTGCTTCCCTACACTCTCTTTAATCTTCTATGTCTTTTTTATGAACTAACTTTCTTTAACAAATAAACAATCCTAAATTCATTAAATAAATTATCTTTGCATTCGCTTGAAAAAAATTAGTCTTTATATTATTATTCTTTCGTCCATCTTGTTTGCAAGTTGCGATGGATATAATAAACTCTTAAAAAGTTCTAATTATGAATTGAAATTAGAAAGAGCAAATCAATACTATCAAAAAGGGAACTACGTAAAAGCTACAGCCTTATATGAGGAGTTAATTCCTGTTTATAAAGGGACTGATAAAGCAGAGGAGATCTATTTCTACTTTTCTTACTGTAATTATTACCAAGGAGATTACAGCTTATCTCAATATCATTTTAAGAATTATTTCAGAAGCTTCCCATCAGGTAAACATGCCGAGGAATGTTTGTTTATGAATGCATATTGTTATTATTTAAATTCACCTATTTATAAATTAGATCAAACTGATACTAAAAATGCAATGGCTGAATTGCAAAATTTTA
>SYEI01000304.1 GCA_005800865.1 Bacteroidota bacterium
GCCACTCATTCGTTTGCAAATGCTTACAAGTAGTTTCTATATCAAATATAACAAAAAATCCCCTTCAAATTTTGATGAAGGGGATTTTGATTTGCCATGGTTTTTGTTTTTTGATTATTGGTCTTTTTTGTTTTTGTCTTTTGTTTTGATCGCTTTTATCGAATCGAGTTGTGCTTGGTTGGGCGAACTGTGATTGATAGCGTTAGTTTTAGTTGGTGTTGTAGTGCTATCTTTTTTTGTGCCACTGATAGTGTTGGTTGTTCCTGCAGTATTAGTGTGAGTGTTTTGTTTTGTTGTATCAGCACTTATTGCACCTGTTGATGGGTTTGCTTTAGTGTCGCTTTTAGTAATGGTTTTTGAGTTGGATTGACATGCCGTGCATAGCAAAACAACAATAAACAGCTTAGTTATTAATAATAATTTTTTCATTTTTGATAATGGTTAAGTTGTTTGTAATCACTAAAAAGTATGTGCCTGCTGCTAAATTTGATTTATTAAATGAAAAATGATTTAAGCCTTGGCTAGCTTTTCCATTAAACAATTGCTTTAAGGTTTTACCTGTCACATCTTTTATATCTATGGTTAAGTTGGTGGTTGTTTCTAATGTAAATTCCATTGAGAAAGATTCAACCACAGGAGTAGGCTATACTTTCATATTTTCTTCCTCCTTTTTATTGTCATTAATCCCCACTTGATTGGCATATATTTCGGCAACCCAAGTATCCCAAGTATTGGATGTGTTTGCAAACATGCCATTCATCCAAATAGACGGATTGGTGCTATTATGTTTACGAGTTGTTCCTGTATAATCACCCCAACGTTCTTTGGCAGTAGATGTATAGCTAACATAACTACTACTCGATTTTACTATGGTTGAGTTCGACCAGTTCATACTATTGTCGCAATTAACAACTCGCATTTGTGGGTAAACGTTAGGGTTGCTACTACCAAAACCAATCATCACAGAGGCATCCGTAGGCGAACTAGCGTACGACGAAACCGAAGGATATGAATAATCAAAACTTCCAGCTGCACCAAAGGTTGATGATTGATTAGTTTGTGCGGCTACATTTAATCTGTTATAATTGATGCCATTCCATCCGCTTCCAATATCTGAGTGAAAAACAAAATGAATGGTGCCATTAAGATAAAAACCACTTAATGCACGGCACGATCCATTATCTAATAAACAAGATGTACCAAGTTGAGAAGCATCACCAGCTACTGTATAAGCACTTGTAGGAATAGAATAATAATTTAATTGTTCGTTGCTTGCCGACATATCATCCGTTAAATCATAAAATTTTATAGAGGATGATGGTAGGCTTGTGTTTGTTGCTACTAAAAAACAGCCTGGGCCATAATTGCCGTAATGACCATAAGATACTGGTAACAACGTAAAAGGCGAGCCTGAGATACCCGACCAAAATTGCCAATTAATGGAACCGCCAGCATAACCATTTGTTTTTTGAATTTGATAAAGAACAGCTTGATCAAAGGTGGCATTAGGATTATTTGAAAATAAATTTCCAGTGATGTATAGCTCATTATTTGAAACGGCAATTTTTGGGTAATCAAACCACTTATTATTATTTAATGGATTCCCAGTTATTTTGTAGGTCCACCAGCCATCGTTAGGATTGTTTGTTTTTGAAAAACAGATTAATAAATTTGAGTTGGAGGCTTGTCCTGAACATTCTTGGGCAAAGAAAATAAATCTATCGGCACCCGAATCATAAATGACAACTGGGTCGCACACATTGGTAATACTGTTGTCATTAAAAAAAGAGGGGATATCATTATAGTATGTGTTTGCTCCAGTGATATCATCAAATTCAATAGTTGTATTAGCCACTGTTACAATCCATCCTCCATTTGAAATGGCAATGGAGTTATCCATTGGCGAATTGCCGTTATTAACATTGCCTAAGTAATTTGTACCTATTAAAGGTGTAACACTTAAAGTTGCATTTTCTCCAGTGGTTCTATTAGTATTTTTAGAGAATTTGTTTTTTGTTTTCTCTCTCTTCATTTCTTCAATCGCTTCTTCATTAGGCTCTTTTGGCTCACGCGAAAGACACTTATTGGTTAAGATGGGAAGCCATTTCAAATCAGTGCTTTTAGTATTGCTTTCGCCACTGCGGTGAAGTATTAGCTCTGCCGATTTTATTGCAGAACCCATTTTTTTTGTATCGTCAATTTTTGGTCTTCTTTCAAAATTTTGACCATAAGCGGTGATACTTAAAATATAAATTAAAATAGTTTGAGTAATTAGTTTTCTCATATGATGTTTTATATACTAGTAAATGTATTAATTTTTTCAGTTGGTTTTAATTTTTAATGTCTTCAAATGCACCAACTGATTAATATCATTTACGCTGATTTTCTTTCAAAAAAAATCCCCTTCAAAATTTCTCTGAAGGGGATTTAAAAAAATAAGTAGTTATTAATCTCTTTTCTTTAACCAAGCTGTTACTGCTGGTGCTAGTTCTTTTTGAGATTTGCCGCCAACAAACACACCAATGTGCCCGCCTTTAAAGCTGTATAATTCTTTATCCTTACTGCCAACTAAATCATTTAAAGGAATAGTAGCTGCTGGAGGAACTAAATGATCTTCGGTGGCGTATATGTTTAATAAGTTAGAAGTTAAGTTTTTTAAGTTTACTTTTTTACCA
>SYEI01000305.1 GCA_005800865.1 Bacteroidota bacterium
AACATCAAGTAGTTTGTATTGCTGATGAAGTCATGACAGGTTTTGGGAGAACAGGGGAGTTTTTTGCCTCAAATTATTTAACCCATAAACCTGATATCATTTGTTTATCAAAAGGGTTAACGGGTGGCTATATGCCTTTGGGTGTAACCAGTTGTGCCCAATTTATTTACGATTCTTGTGTGAGTGATGATAAAACTAAAACCTTTTTTCACGGACATAGCTATACGGCAAATCCTACAGCATGTTCGGCGGCATTGGCTAGTTTAGATTTGATGGAAAAGGAAGAAACTTTGACTCAAATTCGCCTCATTTCTCAATTAAATCAAGATTTTGTGTCGAAACATCAAAAACATAAAGCCTTGAAAGATTTGAGAAGTAAAGGCACTATTTTAGCCCTTGAAATTAACACCGAAGAACACACGCATTATCTGAACAATGCTTCCGAAAGTATCGCCTCTTATTTTCTTAAAAACGGCATTATTGTTAGGCCTTTGGGCAATATTTTGTATTTAATTCCACCTTACTGCATTACCGAAACAGAGCTAAAACAGGTTTTTGAGGTTATAGAGCGTTTTTTAGACCAATTATAGTTAATGCTTTTGAGCAATTATTTTCATAAAAAATGCTTGCTTTTACAATAAAAATCCTATTTTTGAGAGCAAATTTAGAACTAAACACTATCATATGAACATTCACGAGTATCAAGGAAAAAGTATATTAAAAAGTTTTGGTGTAGCTATTCAAGAAGGAATTGTTGCTGAAACTCCTGAGCAAGCTGTTGCTGCCGCTAAACAAGTTATGGAAACATATAAATGCGACGGTGTAGTAGTTAAAGCGCAAGTTCACGCAGGTGGACGTGGTAAAGGGGGCGGAGTAAAATTTGCACCAAATTTAGATAAGGTGAAAGAAGTTGCTACTAACATTATTGGTATGCACTTAGTTACTCCTCAAACCAGTGCAGAAGGAAAGTTAGTTAGTAAAGTATTAGTAGCTCAAGATGTTTATTATCCAGGAGCAACTCCTACTAAAGAGTTTTATGTAAGTATTTTATTAAACCGTTCAACTGGGCGTAATATTATTATGTACAGTACAGAAGGTGGAATGGATATTGAAGAAGTAGCAGAAAAAACACCTCATTTAATTTGGAAAGAAGAAATTGACCCTAAAGTTGGTTTACGTGATTTTCAATGCCGTAAAGTTGCATTTAACTTAGGTTTAAGTGGTAATGCTTTTAAAGAAATGACAAAATTTATTGCGGCATTATACAAAGCTTACGATTCAACAGATTCATCGATGTTTGAAATTAATCCTGTGTTAAAAACTTCTGACGATAAAATTATTGCTGTAGATGCAAAAGTATCTATTGATGATAATGCACTTTACCGTCATAAAGATATTGAAGCGATGCGTGACGAAATGGAAGAAAATCCAGTTGATGTGCAAGCTCGTAAAGCAGAATTAAACTATGTAAAATTAGACGGAAACGTTGGTTGTATGGTTAATGGTGCTGGTTTAGCAATGGCTACGATGGATATTATTAAATTATCTGGTGGTGAGCCAGCTAACTTCTTAGATGTTGGTGGTACGGCAAACGCTGAGCGTGTTGAAAAAGCATTTCATATTATTTTAGGCGACAAAAACGTAAAAGCTATTTTAGTAAATATCTTTGGTGGAATTGTTCGTTGCGATAGAGTAGCACAAGGTGTTATTGATGCGTATAAAAATATGGGAACGATTAATGTGCCAATCATTGTTCGTTTACAAGGAACTAATGCAGTGGAAGCTAAAAAATTAATTGATGAGTCTGGATTAAAAGTGTATTCAGCTATTCAGTTACAAGAAGCTGCAGATTTAGTAGCAAAATTAATCGCCAATTAATAATAGAAAACAATAAATTATGATAATGAAACGTAAACATTTTTTAATCGCTCCAATAGCAGTTACTTTAGTTCTTGCTTCATGTGGTGGCGGTAAAACGGAAGGTGAAGATGATATGACTACAGTTGATACTGTAAAAACTGAAACTCAAACCGAACAAGTTACTGAAACATTTTTTCAAGTTCCTTCTCCAGGTGAGATGTTGACTTTTATTAAAATGGTTGGAGGATCAAATAATAAAAATGTCTCTTTCTTAAATAGCCCAGATAATCAAAAGAATTATACTGATAATAAATCTAAAGCATTAAACTTTGGTATTTATAGTTGCGATTTAAGCTACTGTAGTATTTTTGAAATTGGTTCGGAAGCTTTAAAATATTTTAAAACAGTAAAACAGTTAGGTGATCAAATTGGTGTATCATCAGCTATTCAACCATCTGTATTAAAACGTTTAGAAGGTAATTTAGGAAATCCCGATTCATTATCAGTGATTACAGATGATGTTTACTTCACCTCTTTCGAAGCTTTAGAAGCTAGTAAACAAGGACCAACTTTATCTTTAGTTGTTGCAGGTGGATGGATTGAAAGTTTATACATTGCTACGAGTTTAGCAAAGTATGATGCTAAAAGCCCAGTTGTTGAGCGTTTAGCTGATCAAAAATACACTTTGGACAACTTAATTGAATTCTTGAAAAAATACCAAAGTGATGCAAGTGTTGCTGGTGTATTAGCTCAATTTACTGAATTACAAGCTGAGTTTAATAAAATTGGAGAAAAGGATGCAGCTGCTGCAACTGATAAATCAAAAAATGTTTTAGGAGGAGGAAAAGAACTTGCTATTACTGCTGATCAATACAAAGCGATTGTAGAGAAAATCAAAGCAATTAGAAACTCTTATACATTAACTAAATAATTAAGGTTATGAAAAAAATATTTTTATCATTATTCATATTAAGCTCGGTGATGTTATTTTCACAAGCTAGTGTATGCGGTCAATTTCACCGTAAATTTTGTGTAGTAGAAACTAAAAGAGGTGGTAACGGTGGATGGTTATACAATGCACAATCAAAAAGTGGATTATTTAACCAAGGATCGACTTCTAAAATTCGTTGCGTGATTTATAAAGGAATGGATTATCGTATTAACGTATGTTGCGAAACTGCTATTGGTGACAAATTAAATTATAAAATTTTTGATGCACGAACAAGCGAGTTGTTATACGATAATGCAACTGCTCAAAACGAACCATTATTTGAGTTCCAAAGTACGGCTAGCCGTCAGTTAATTATTGAAGTAACTGTTCCTAACGGAGCAACTTCACAAGACAAGCATAAGCCAATGGAAGCAGCTTGCGTTGGTTTATTAATTGAACACAAGGTTACTGATAGACAAGGTTTCTCTCAATACTAGTATTAAATATCTTTTATTTAAAGCCATCAGTTAGCTGATGGCTTTTTTATTTTAAAATAACATATAAATTAGTAGTTATTAACTCTAAGACAAATGATTATTTGCCTCAATACCTATAAGGCGACTATATCCTATAATAACAAAAGACAATAAATTAAACACATGAAATATTTAAGTAGTACCGTATTTTTTTTATTAACGCTGAGTATTTATTCACAAGTAATAAATAAGTATCCAATTATTCAAAAAAGTAACCATATCGAGAATTATTTTGGGATGCAAATAAAAGATAGTTATGCAAAGCTCGAAAACACTAATGACAACGAGGTAATTGATTGGTTAACCAAACAAGCCGAGTACACATCAAACTACATGGAAAATATTTCATATCGTTTTAATATAGAATTGAAACTTACTAAAAACAGTAAAATACAATATCATAAGCCAATAAAATTAGGTAAATATTTTATTGTCGCAAACATTGACAACAATCTTAAAACGTTTGATTTTTATTATAGCGAAGAGGTAAATGGCATGTGGCAAGTACTAAATGTTACTAAAGATTTGAATGTAAAAAAGGGAGAAGATTTATTTCTATCATCATATGAAGTATCTCCAGATTCGCGATATATTGCTTTTGCATTTAATAGA
>SYEI01000306.1 GCA_005800865.1 Bacteroidota bacterium
CAAGAAATTTTAGAATTTTTAGAAGAAAAACATTTTACTAATAAACAAATTTTAGAAATGGGCACTTACATTTCTTATCACGGAGATGATCAATGTGGAAATGAATTAATGAACTTATGTATCGCAAAAAATGATAGCATCACGGCTGGCGATTGGCATGCCTACTCCGTTCAAAACACCAAACATGGAAACTATACAGAAGCAATACAAGCACTTGAAAAAAGTTTAGCTATTAATGCTAAAGAAATGGAAGGCTATTACGGCTGGGTATTATTGTATTATTATAGAGATTATGAAAAATCGTTAAAGCACTTAAACCATTACGATGATTTAACGCCGCAGGATGTGGATGCGCCCGTAGGAGAAAACATCCATTTTTTAAAAGGGCTTTGTTATTACCAATTAGGACAATACCAAAATGCGATAAAAGAATTTGAATTAAACGAAAAATTTGAAGTCAATCATTTCGGACAAAAAAACTGTAACACTTATATTTATTTTTATATAGCACGTAACTATGAAAAACTAAATGATTTAAAGAAAGCAGAAACCTTTTATAAAAAAGCCATCAAACAATCTCAATTTCCTATTGAAGCTAATTTTTATTTAGGATTGCTTTACAAACAATCAAATAAACTAGAACTCAGTAAAAAACATATTGAAAAATCGCTTAAAGACATTAAACTTGGTTATAAACAACAAGATATTTATGTGGAGTTATTTGATGAAGTTTATCAAACCCAAATAGAAGAAGCTTTGAATAACAAGTAATCTTCGTTACCTTTAGTAAAATTAATAACTATGGCTACTAACTACTTAATTTGTGATAATTGTCAGCATAAAAATACAGTAACTTCAGAACGTATTGTGTTTTGCAAAGGCTGTCAAAAAAAACTAGCTAATAATTATTTAGATTGGAAGAAAGGAAAATTCAATTCTCCATTGGAAGAGAAAAAAAATATATTTCAAGGAACTGTCAATCAAAGTTTATTTAAAAACAAAACAATCATCTAGTTCTATGGCCATTCTCAATTCAATAGCATCATGGCTCATGAAAAAGCGCATGCACCAAATTGAGCTTTTTATGAAATACCCTAATGATGTGCAAGATGAATGGCTGCACGAATTATTAAAATCCGCAAAAGATACCGAGTTTGGAAAATTGCATGGTTTTAAATCTATTAAAAACTACGAGCAATTTAAACAACAAATTCCAACTCAAGATTATGAATCTTTAAAACCATATATCGAACGTACTCGCCGAGGAGAACAAAACTTATTGTGGGATAGTGAGATTAAATGGTTTGCAAAAAGTAGCGGCACTACAGATAAAAGTAAATTTATTCCTGTTAGTAAAGAATTTTTAAATGGTTGCCATTATAATGGCGGGCGTGACATGATTACGTTTCAATGCGTGAATAATGCCGACACCAAATTATTTACTGGAAAAAATTTAGCATTGGGAGGAAGTTTTAAAACTGATCAGTTTGGTGAATACAATTCTTTTCACGGTGATGTGAGCGCTATTATCATTCAAAACCTACCCATGTGGGCTGAATATTTTAGAGCGCCAGATGTAAACATTGCCTTGATGGAAAATTGGGAAGATAAACTCGAGAAAATGGCAACTTCGATGGCAGATGAAAATGTGACCAGTTTAGCGGGCGTACCAAGTTGGATGCTAGTTTTAATTAAACGTATTTTAGAATTAAAAAAAGTAGATAACTTAAAAGAAGTTTGGCCAAACCTAGAAGTCTATTTTCATGGTGGTGTAAGTTTTACTCCTTACAAAGAATTGTTTGACCAATTATTTAATAATAACAAAGTTGCATTTATGCAATTATATAGTGCTTCGGAAGGTTTTTTTGGAATACAAGATGAACGTGTGAGTAATGAAATGCTATTGATGTTAGATTATGGGATTTACTACGAATTTATTCCGGTGTCAGAATTACAAAAAGAAAATCCTCGCACTTACAATTTATCTGAAGTGCAAAAAGACAAAGATTACGCCATGCTCATTACAACTAATGCAGGATTATGGCGTTATCAGGTGGGCGACACTATTCGATTTACGAATTTGAGTCCTTACCGTTTTATTATAACAGGAAGAACAAAACAACATATAAATGTGTTTGGCGAGGAATTAATGATTCACAATGCGGAACTTGCTTTAAAAACCGCTTGCGAAAAAACAAAAGCTCATATTGTTGATTTCACAGTTGCTCCTATTTTCATGAACGAAAATACAGGCGCGCACGAATGGCTCATTGAATTTGAACAAGAACCAAATAACTTAGATTTTTTTAAGAGCGTATTAGACGATACCTTAAAACAAATTAACAGCGATTATGAAGCCAAGCGGTTCAATAATTACATTCTTCAATTTCCTGCTATTAAAGTGTTGCCAAAAGGTTCATTTTACAATTGGCTTAAAATTAATAACCGTTTAGGTGGGCAATTTAAAGTGCCGCGCTTAAATAATGATCGGAAGATTTTAGAAGATGTATTGAAGAGTGTTACTTTTTAATAAAACACATTTGGACTCGTATATCCATTTAAATACAATTTCGCTTTTTTTATTTTTTGTTCAGGACGATACAAGTATTGATTCCCCGCTGTATCAATCATCGGCATGTGATAATTTTTAGGTAACACATCATGCAAAGCTTTATTTTGCAATGCATTTCTAATCTTTTCGGAATCCATCCCAACATTAGCCTGCAAATATTGGCCATATTCATTAGCCCATTTTACTTGTGCACTCAATAAACCATGAGATAAATTTTGATACAAGCCACCTTCGGCATTGATATATCCATGACCTCGAAATGAAGAATCATTTTTAACTGCATTCCCTAATTGGCCTGTCCACATAGTAGCATTGATTGCATATTGAAAATCCTTGGTTTGATACTGCAACAACATCGCGCCTGTTCTAAATCTATCTAATATTGGTTTAGCTAGGATATCATTTTCAGATATAATTGAAAAGTGGTTAAACTGAAATGCGATAATTCCTGTTACCTGGGAAGTTTTTACTTTATTGCGCCAAATATTGTAACTATAAGCCACTGAATTTTTATAGCCTGTTTGGTTGCTAATAGAACTCATAAATAAATTCTTTTCAGTTGTTTTAGTCCCGTATCCTATGCAAAATCCCAAAGCTGCATTAAACTCGGTATGTTCGCCTCTAGGTCCAAGATTTCTGAAATTATCATACACTCTAAAAGACGCATTTATTTGCGCAAAATTATACGCACCATATCCTTGAAAAACAATTCCGAAACGTTGAAAATGAGTGCCTATTGCACTTACAAAACCAACATTAAAACCATAATGCTTTTCCAATTGCAATTGAGAAAGCATGGTAGAATAAAATCCTATTATTAAAATAATACTACATTTTATTCTGTTCATGTATTATGCAATATGTTTTAAAACTTCATTCTTCAAAGCCTCAATATCAACAGTTACTCCGCTAGTAATAACATCTGCCTGATTATAAAACTCTTCTCTAACTTTTAAAAGATTTTCGATGTAAAGCAACATCTCTTCATTGGCTTTATCTTTAATCAATGGTCTATCTTGCTTAGCATTAAACAATCTCTGATATAAAGCTTCAGGACTCATTTTTAAATAAATCAATTTGCCGTTATCTTTCATTAATTTTAGATTATCATTGAAGCATGGTGTTCCACCGCCTGTTGCAATAAATGCTTTTACATTATCGTTGATGCATTCTTGCAAAGCCTTTGTTTCAATTTTCCTAAATTCTTCTTCACCAACTTCTTGAAATAAATCAGTAATTGTTTTATCATGTTGATCTGAGATGTAATCATCTAAATCAATAAAATAATAACCTAGTTCTTTCGCTAGTTTTTTTCCTTGAGTTGTTTTTCCGCAACCCATAAAACCACATATAAATAATAATTTTTTCTCTTGCATTATTTTATATTCATTAATCGTATTACTTTTTCAATATCTTCTGGGGTATCAATACAATGACTATCAAAATCAGTCACCACACATTTTACTTTAAAACCATTTTCTAACCAACGCAACTGCTCCAACGACTCCGCGTTTTCTAAAGAAGAAGGTTGAAGCTTTGTGATTTCTTCCAACACATCCGCTCTGTAAGCATACATTCCAACATGTCTAAAATAAGGATGATGTTTGTGCCATTCTTCTTGTGGTTTTCCTTTAATAAACGGAATCACCATTCTACTAAAGTATAAAGCCTCCATCTCTTTGTTTAACGTAATTTTCACTTCTCCCATGTCAAATAACACTTCATGCGAATCCACTGGAATCATCAAAGTAGCTAATTCAGTAGTTCCTGTGCACACTTCGCATAATAAATCAATTTGAGTGGGGTCAATAAAAGGCTCATCGCCTTGTATATTAATCACATATTCAAAATCATCTTCTATTTTCTGAAAAGCTTCAAAACATCTATCTGTTCCACTTGGATGATTTTCTTTAGTGTAAACAACTTTACCTCCAAAAGATTCTACATGTTTATAAATTCGTTCGTCGTCAGTAGCTACTACAACATCAGTAAGTAAAGCAGATTTAGTTGCTTGTTCGTAAACTCGCTGAATCATACTTTTGCCTAAAATGTCAATTAAGGGCTTTCCTGGAAAACGACTAGAGGCATAACGTGCAGGAATTATTCCTAAAATGGGATTCATATAATATGTGTTAAAATTTCTACTAAATTACAAAAATCCCTAAACATTATTTGTAATATCTTAAGCGAAGCTTATCTTCGTAAACATGTATAAATACGTTTTTACTCTTTTAATAATTATTTCGAGCAATGCTTTTTCTCAGCATTCGAAGAAATATGTGAAGCGTCATTTAGGAGAAAATCAAAAAGAAGTTTCTCACGAACATTTCAAAGACTTTAAACTGATTACCGACATGCTTGATTCGGCTAAAAAAGTTACTTCTCTGCGATATAACATGAAATCTATAGAACGCATCGAAAGTGGTTATGCAACTGCTAGCACCACTGTTAAATTACAATGCCATCCACGAAGATCTTATTTCTTAAACACTCAAAATAAATTAGAAGTACTTTATAATGAGGGAGAATTATCAAATAAAGCATTAATTAAGCCCCACGTGTTCCCATATTTTACGGTAAGTCTAGACCCAAGAGGAAATATCATGCGAAAAAACCAACATTTTACCATATTAGATATTGGTTTTGATTTTGCTGCTAGAACCATTGCGGTAGCTCTTAGTAAAGAGAAAGATCAAATTGCAAAGCATTTAACTTACGTTGGAAAAGTGGAGAAAAATAAAATGAATTGTCATTTATTGATTTATGAAAATGTGGATTTTTCTTATCGCGATTATATTGTACAACATAAAGAAACCGTTTCGAGTATTGCTGGAAAATTGACAGTGAACGATTACATGCTTCGATGCAAAAACAAATTATATGATGACTACGGCTATCTAAAAGAAGGCTCTACGATTAAAATCCCTACATTTTATTGTAAAAAGGCCGTGTTTTATGTCGATGAAAAAACCATGCTTCCAATAAGCGTTAGTATTTACGATGAAATTGGCTTATTTGAAACCTACGACTTTTTTAATTTAGAAATCAACAAGCCTATTCCAGCAGCTGAATTTAAAAGAGATTTTAAAGGCTATGGTTTCTAGAAATAAGAACACGGATTAAGCAGATAAAACAGATTAACACTGATTTCAAAACATAAAGTACAAGTGATACGGCAAAAAAACCGCATTAATCGGTAACATCAGTTAACTCCGTGTTCTACTAATTTTTAATAATTCACTCCTAGATTAAAAAACACAAAACTCCACATATCAGCAAACTCTGCAATTTGCTTATCTGTCGGTTTTCCTGCGCCATGTCCTGCATTTACATCTATTCTAATTAATGTGGGATTAGTTCCACTATTTGCTTTTTGTAATGTAGCCGCAAATTTAAATGAATGTGCTGGCACTACTCTATCGTCATGATCACCAGTTAAAATAAGTGTCGCAGGATAGTTTGCTTTTTTAAGATTATGTAAAGGCGAGTATTTATATAAACAATCAAATTCTTCCTTACTCTCGCTGTTTCCATAATCAACGCTCCAAGCTCTGCCAATAGTAAATAAATGAAACCTCAACATATCTAACACGCCAACAGTTGGTATAGCAACTTTTGCAATATCAGGACGTTGAGTCATAACTGCTCCAATTAATAAACCGCCATTACTACGACCATGTATGGCTAATTTTTCGTGCGAAGTGTACTTATTATCCACTAAATAATCGCATGCTGCTATAAAATCATCAAATACATTTTGCTTTTTACATTTCGTGCCATTCATGTGCCATTCCTCGCCATACTCGCCACCACCGCGTAAATTAGGCACACAATAAATGCCACCTGCTTCTAAAAAAACAGCTCTATCAATTCTAAATTCGGGGGTATACGAAATATTAAAACCACCATAACCAAAAACAAAACATGGATTATTCCCATTTAAAGTAATTCCTTTTTTATGAGTCATAAACATCGACACATTAGTGCCATCTTTACTTTTATAAAACACTTGTTTGGTTTCATATTCAGCAGAATTAAAAGAACTGTTTGGTTTAAAAATTCGTCTACTAACTCCTGCTCTCATATCATAAAAATAAATTTCTTCAGGACTTGTAAAGGAAACAGTGCTGTATAATGCAAAACCATCATCTCGCGAAGAGTTGACGCTATTGACTTTGCAAATGCCTGGCAGTTGAATTTCTTTTTCCAATTTACCTGTAATAGTATGTACAAATAATTTGGAAGACACATTTTTCAAATAATTAGAAATTATTTTATTTCCGCAAAACGATACACCTTCTAATAAATCTTTTTGTTCAGATAAAACATCTTCCCAGTTATCCTGAGCAGGATTATTTAAACTTACTTTTACTAGTCGGTAACGTGGTGCTTTATAATTAGTAAATACATAAAATTGATTTCCAATATTTTCAACTACACTATATTCATTATCAAAATTGGTGACAATTGGCACAAATTTGTTTTGTGGATTCGATAAATCCTTAATTACCATGCTTTGTCCGCTAGTGCTTTCACTGCCATAAATCACCAAATAACTTTCATCATGAGTAACCTGTGCCGAAAAATTTCTGTTGGCATGCGTTTTATCTTCATATACCAATTCATCTTCACTTTGATTTTTTCCTAATGTGTGATAATACACCTTATGAAATTCATTTTTTTGTGTAAAAGCTTTTTCATCATTTGGGGCATCATATCGGCTATAATAAAAGCCATTTCCTTTCCATGATATGTCAGAAAACTTTACCCATTGAATCACATCTTTTAAATCTTCTTTGGTTGCAATATTTTTTACATGAATCTCCACCAAATC
>SYEI01000307.1 GCA_005800865.1 Bacteroidota bacterium
AATTCTGGTTTTTGTAAATTAATTGATTGTATAATTTCTTTTTGACGAAATAACCTATCCTCTAGGATGATGAATACACCAATTAAAATGATAGCTAGACTGATTGTTTTTCCACTTGTATATAATAACGATATTATTACGATAAAAATAATCGATCCTAAAAGTGTATTTCTGAAAATTGTTAAGTGGAAATTTGAATAGTTGTTGTTTGACTTTATTAGTTTTAATATAACAGTTCCAATAAAATTACAAGTAGCGAAAAGAAGAATGAGGATAAAAAAGTAAGAAGTAAGTATTGACGCTATTTGATCCATTATACTTAATAAATATAGAAAAATTTGTTTATTTAATCACAGTTAAATTGTGTTCAATAAAAAAAGCATCAACCATTTTGTAGTTGATGCTTTTTTTGGGTTTTAATAATTTTTTATTTCGTAATAATCACTTTTCCTTTTAAAGAAGCATTATCGGTTTTAATTTGATAAAAGTAAGTACCTGCTGGCAGCTGACTCACATCTGTTGTGATTTGGTTAAATCCAGAGTTCATGTTGGTTTTAACAAGGTGTTTCATCGTTTGCCCTAAAGTATTTACTAAAATAATATCTACATTTTCAGATTTTGTAGTATTAATCATAAAATTTAAATCACTGTTAGTTGGATTTGGAAATACAACAGCGTTTAGCTCATTATTTGCATTGTTCTTGATTCCTGTAACAATTGATGGAGGACCATCATAATGAACTTGAGCACTATCAGCACTTTTTTTAATGTCAGTTAAATCATCTCCTGCAATTAATGCAAAGGCAACTTTAGCGCTATCGCCTGCAGCAATTGTAAAAGGACCTGAACTCATAACTCCAACAATATCTTCTCCATCAGCATCAGCAGCACCTGCTATATACCTATTTGTAGATAATGTTGTGTATTTGTTTCCTGTTCCAAAATAGTCAGTGGCATCATTGATATCAACACCGCCGCCGCCGCCAGCAATATTATCGATATTGTAGCATACTGGAGCAGCTGTATTTGTCAATAATTTAATACCTGCAAATTTACCGCCTGTTGCTGTTGAATAAATATATCCCATTTTGGTAGCGGCATCATAATTTGATTTATTTTGAGAAGCAGTAGCTGCATCAATATCCCAATCGGCTGCAATACCTGCATATAAAGTACTAATAGGTGTTGTACCACTATTTTTCATCACATATTCTACAATTACATATTTTCTATTGCCAGGAGTTGTCCATGCATAAGCACTATGTGATACTAATAAATTTTGCACTGGTGTAGCCACGGCATCATTAAATCGTCCGTGTACATCAAATTCAGAAAACACACCTGGTACTGTTTTATTTGCTTTTACTACTGATTGAAAATCAGCATCAGCTGTTCCAGCTGTTGCTCCTCTGAAGGAGTCAGAAACTTTCGTACTTGAAGATCCAAACATAACAGATGCTTCATATAATAAATTTGTACCCAAATATTTAAAACCTAAACCTTGTAATTGTCCATCAGCATTGTAACCAATTTTTCCTTTACTTGTTATTGTGGTAGCTACATCATTAATAGCGATATTAATGTAATCAACATTAACGGTCACATCAAAAAAGTAGTTATCGAAATAAGTTCCATCATATACAGTTACTTTAAATGTAATTAAGCTATTATCTCCAGTTCCTGCATTTATTTTAAATTTAAATGGATCTGCATTATTGTTTGTTGAAGCTAATGTATTAATTACTCCAAGGTTCGTACTATTATCAATTGTGGTAACACAAGTACTATTGTAAACTGCAGTTATTGTAGCATTTAAATTGCTTGTAGGTGCAAGATAATTAATGAAATCACCAGTAATAAATAAACTATCACCAACTATAATAGCATTATCGTTATGGTCTGTAATTATTTCGTTGTCAAAAACTACTGATGGTGCAGCTGGATCATTTAATGCGCGTTGCAAGTTCATACGACCTTTTCCAAGTTTATTTTGAACTTGAACTTGTGTATTACCAACTCCTGAAATATTTGCTCCTGGTGCATAATGATTGTCAGAAGTTTGTTTTAAACGTTGTCCAATTTGTAAAGCATTTGTGTAGTTGTATTTTGATTGAACTAAACCAGCTCCACCTGCAGTAATAGGAGAAGACATAGAAGTTCCACTCATGTTACCATATGAATTATTATATAATGTGGTATAAATGTTTTCACCTGGTGTACTAATATCTACATCATAATGATAGGTTGTAAAACTTGCTCTTGTATCACTAGTAGATTTTGTAGCTGCTACAGATAATACATAATTATATGATGCAGGGAAATTTTGTTCGTCGATACCTGAATTACCAGCTGAAGCAACAACTAAACAGTTTTTGTTGATAGTAGCATAATCAACAATTACTTGTCCAAATGAACCTCCACCAGGACCACCCCAAGAGCAATTAATGATTTTAGCGCCATGATCAGCAGCATAAGTTATTCCTTCGTATCCAGCAATAACATATCCAACTCCACCAGCTCCTCTTGTATCGTTATCAGCTGAGCATTTAACAGGTAATAGTTTACAGTTCCAGCCGATACCTGCTACGCCTACTGTATTGTTAGTTGCAGCAGAAGCACAACCAGATACATGAGAACCATGATTGTTATTATTACCCATAATATTTGGGTTATTATCTCCAACAACATTATTATAATCTGCGCCCGCTAAATCGTAGCCTCTGTTATTATCTATATAACCATCGCCATCATCATCTGTCCCGTTAATTGGATCAGCTGCATTAATTGCAAATTGTGTTACTAAATCTGGATGATCTGTATCTGTACCCGAATCTACAATCCCGATAACAACTGAAGCTGTACCTTGAGAACCACCTATTGCTAAATCCCAAGCAGCATAAGCTCTAATACGAGTTAAGAATCCGTTTTGACTTCCAATAGAAGGATCGTTAGGTGTAACGTTATGCATTTGATAATTGTAATGAGGCTCAGCAAACTCAACAAGATTAGTTGCTAAAATTTGGTTAATAGCATCTTCTAGTGCTATGTTGTTTGTATACTTTAATTCATAAATTAAAGATAAATCAGCGTAAGCTTGACCTAATTCATTTTTAGCTCTTTCAGGTGGAGCATGATTTGGAAACTTTTTACTTAATTTATTTACTCCAACGTATGCTAATACCTGATCTAATAAAGGATTATTAATTTTTGTGTTGCTTGATATACCTCTATATTGAGGTTTAACTTTAAACACAATGGTCTTTGATGTGTAATCATTAATTGTAAGATTAGACGGCATTGTGAATTGCTTTCTAGCCTTTAATGGCTGAGATAATTGGCCTTGCGCAGATGTAGTGAACTGCGAAATAGACATTAATCCTAATAAAGAATAAGTAATAAATTTCATGTTAGTTATTTTAGGTTTTTATAAATGTATGTGAATTATATCTTGTTTTTTAACCACTCATAATATAATTGAGCAATTATTCGTTAAATCTTTAATTCTACAATGTTTTTCCAAATTTCACCGACCATTTTCGGAATTTCTATAAGGTTTAGCTCCTAAAATTAGTTAAAGAAGTTTCTTTTTAAGTTTCGTTAACAAGTCAAAATCGGTG
Source organism: Bacteroidota bacterium (assembly GCA_005800865.1). Lineage (GTDB taxonomy): Bacteria > Bacteroidota > Bacteroidia > B-17B0 > Aurantibacillaceae > UBA4416. The sequence goes on from SYEI01000307.1 coordinate 3,618, forward strand.
GTTGAAGTTTATCTTTTGATATTTGATTAAATATATATTCAATGAAAGTTACATATCTTATTATTTTACTAATAGCATTTTTAAGTACGTTTTCTCAAGTACAACAAGCGGGAAATTTATTTGTTCAAAATAACATAAATGTTCCAATGCAAATTATTCAAACCGCCAATCATTTGAATAATGATAACAATCCTTTAGAGCAACAACAGCTTAATTTCATAGATGATAATATTTCAAATATTAATCAATCACAGCGAAACATCAATTCTAACATTCAAACTAATAACGTTGTAAGTAATAATAGAAAAGGCTTAGAGCTATCTTTTAATTTTTTATCACGAAGTTTAAGTTCTTCTTCAAATAAAAAAAAGCACAAGCATACATTTCATAAAAAACTTACTAAATTTAACCGTAACCTTTATGGAAAAATGACATTGCATAAAAAAAGCAAACATCTAGTTGATGTTTGCTTTAATTGGAGTAAATAATCAATAAAGATTATCCTAAGTAT
>SYEI01000308.1 GCA_005800865.1 Bacteroidota bacterium
ATTGTATATTGTCAGGCACTGGGCTTTTGCTTAATGCCTGTTTATCGGTATTGCATATAATGAAATCAACCCCTTTAATTCCTAAACGGAACATATGGTTAACAGCGTTACTTCCGCCACCACCAACGCCAATTACTTTAATAATTGAGCTTTCTTCTTGTGGTAATTCAAATTGCATCATGGTATTTATTTTTAGTTTTTAATTCTTGTTGTTTGTTTTTATTTACATCCCCCGTCCGCCAGCTGGCGGACACCCCCTTCAAAGGGGGAAAGGGTTTACGTTTCAATTTATGTTATTCTACGTCATCACTCATCCAATCCTTAGCTTTGCTAATTAATGAATCGAAGAAGTTTCCTACTTTTTGTTTTGAATGACCAGTTACTTTTTTCTCTGCTTTTTTGCTAGCTGTTGCTTCTACTAAAACAGTTTCTTCTACTTGTTTCGAAGAGTTAGTTCCACGTTTCAATTCACGCTCGTATTTCTCAATACCTTTCATCACTAAGCCCACACCTGTTGCGTACATTGGATTTTTCAACTCATCATCAGCACCAGCTAAATGTTCGTTTGGAGTTCCAATACGGCAATCCATACCAGTAGTTAACATTACTAATTGAGGTAAGTGTTTTAATTGAGAACCACCACCTGTTACTACGATGCCACCTGCTAATTTGCGTTCAAAACCAGAAGACTTAATTTCAAATAACACGAACTCTAAAATCTCTTCCATACGCGCTTGAATAATTTGCGCTAAGGTATTTACTGAAATTTCTTTGTGCGGACGACCTCTTAATCCTGGGATAGAAATCACCTCGTTCATTTGATTTTCTTGCGCTAAAGCTGAACCGAAACGCATTTTTAATTGCTCCGCTTGTGTTTTAATAATACCACAACCTTCTTTAATATCATCTGTAATGATGTTGCCACCAAAAGGAATAACAGCTGTATGACGGATAATACCATCATAGAAAATAGCTACATCAGTAGTACCACCACCAATATCCACTAAAACAACACCTGCTTCTTTTTCTTCATCGCTTAAAACGGCATCAGCACTTGCTAATGGTTCTAAGTGTAAATCAACCGTGGTTAATTTAGCGCGATCAACGCATTTAAAAATATTTTTTACAGCACTTACTTGTCCAGTAATAATATGGAAATTTCCTTCTAAACGAATTCCAGAATGACCAATTGGGTTACGGATACCGCTTTCGTTATCAATAATATATTCTTGAGGAATCACGTGAATAATTTCTTCACCTGGACTCATCACTAAACGGTGCATGTTATCAATTAATTGATCCACGTCGTTTTGAGAAACTTCTTCTTCTAATGATTTACGAGTCACCATACCGCGGTGTTGCATACTTTTAATATGCTGACCTGCAATACCAACAATTACTTCTTCAATATCGATATTTGCTTTATCGCCTGCAATTTTAATAGCAGCTTTAATAGACTCAATGGTTTGCTCAATATTAGCAACTACACCACGGTGCACACCTAGTGATTCGGATTTACCAATGCTTAAAATTTCTACTTTACCATTTTCGTTTTTATAACCAACGATAGCGGCAATTTTAGTTGTTCCAATGTCAAGACCTACTACTAGTTCTGCATTTGCTGGCATTTGTTTTTGTGTTGGTTTATTGTCCATAAACTTATTTTTTAGTGCAAACCACTTGGTTTTTATATTTTATATTGATAGTTGAATATTTATTCCAGCCATCTGTTTTGTTTAATCCTTCGGTATAAAATGTTTTTAGTTTTTCAAACTTTTCTTCAAAATCTTTCGCATCTCCAAACACAATTTTATGATTACCAATTGAAGGGTATAACTCTAATTCCTTATCAGGCGTTACATTTATTTGATGTATCAGGCTTGCTAAAACCGAATCCTTAGCAATATAAGTGGAGATATTATAAATATCATCGAGTACACTGATGGCTGCAAATTTTTCGTTTTTCGAAATGGCATCTACCGAAACTTGGTAACGAGTTGCATATGGTTCAACAATGAATCCTGTGGCAATAATTACACGTGCGGTGAATTTATCACTCAAAGGCATGAGTTTAGATTTCGTATCAATGTAATAACTTTCGCCATCCATGTTCATTACTCGAACTAATGGTGTGCGCTGTGTTACATTCATGGTTACATCTCCATTTACATCTACGGCTATATCAGCGTTTTCTACAGCGGGATGAGAATTCAATGCTTTCTCTAAACCGTTCACATCAATATTTTGTAAAGTAGTGTTTAAGATTGAGTCGTTTCTTTCTTTAAAAAACTCTTTCACATCCTCTTCATCAATAAAGGTGTTAACTTCTGTATTATTAACCGATACCAATAAATTTTCGGCTACTACGTTTTTTTCTTTGCTAGTAGCGAAGGCTAAAGACGCTAGTAGGCCTGATAATCCAATAATCCAAAGAACGATGATTAATATTTTTCTAAAATTTATTTTTTTCATTTTGTTGTTTCATTCAGCAGCTTCTCAATCGGTTCAATCAAACTGTCTATATCTCCTGCTCCCAATGTCATCACTACTTGTGGTGGATGTGTTTTTAAAAATTCAAGCACGTTTTCTTTTTTTACTAAAAACTTTTCTTTGCTTTTCATTTTATCCAACAACATCTGCGAATTGATTCCTTCGATGGGTTTTTCTCTGGCAGGGTAGATTTCTAATAACACACATACATCCAACAAATCTAAACTCTCTGCAAAACCATCGGCAAAATCGCGTGTGCGTGTAAACAAATGCGGCTGAAAAATACCCGTTACTTTTTTATCTGGATATAATTGTTTCGCAGCGGTAATAGCAGCTCTCAATTCTTCCGGATGATGGGCATAATCATCAATGTATACAACAGACTTTGATTTTACTCGGTAATCAAATCTTCGTTTCACTCCTTTAAAAGAACGTAAGGCTTTGTTTATCACATCGCCCTTAATACCTAATTGTTGCGCAACTGCTACTGCTGCTATCGAATTTTCTACATTATGTAAACCCGGTAACCCAATGGCTACGTGGCTTACAGGCTCTATGGGACTATTGATATTGTAACAAAATTCGCCATCAATAATTTCAATAGAATTCGCAGAGTATTCAGTATCTAAATTTAATGAGTAGACAAGTCTTTTATCCTTGAGTCTCAAATCGTTATCAACATTTTTTTTAACAATCAAAAAGCCCTCTTTTTGAACCTGTGAAGCAAATTGAGTATAGGTTTGATGCATAGCATTTAAGTCGCCATAAATGTCCAGATGGTCAGCGTCAACACTTGTTATCACTGTAATATAGGGATGAAGAGTCAAAAAAGAACGATCGTATTCATCTGCCTCAACTACTACGTAAGCGTCCTTATCGTTAGCATCGCCCAACAACAAATTGGTTTTATAATTTTGAGAAATGCCCCCTAAAAAGGCAAAACAATTGATACCCGCTGTTTTTAAAATATGAGTCGTAAGCGTGGTGGTAGTTGTTTTTCCGTGAGTACCCGCAATAGCAATCGTGCGAAATTGTTTAGTGATTTCTCCTAATACCCAAGCACGTTTTTGTAAATTGTAGCCTTCGTTTTGAAGATATACAAACTCTGCGTGGTCTTTTGGAACAGCAGGCGTATAAATCACTAAAATATCTTCTTTATTATAGAGCGAAAATAATTTTTTGACTAAGGCTTTATCTTCATCAAAATGTAATTGAGCGCCTTCGTCTTGTAATTGTCTCGTTAAATCTGTTTCAGTTTTGTCGTAACCATATACTGTTTTACCATAATGGTTAAAGTAGCGAACTAAAGCGCTCATGCCAATGCCACCAGCACCAAGGAAATAATATAATTTATAATCAAGTATGTTCATTTAGTACTAAAGGCTGTAGTGGGCTAATTTTAAAACTTCGTTGGCAATAATATTCGTAGAATTTGGCATAGCAAGTAATCCGCAATTTTTACTGATCTCTTGTTGCAAGCTGTTATTGTTTACTAAAGCAATCGCTTCTTTTATTAAGTTGGCTTTTGCTTGATCGTCTCTCACTAAAATGGCTGCTTTTTTATTTACTAAGGACATCGCATTTTTAGTTTGATGATCTTCGGCGGCAGTTAATAGAGGAACTAAAATACTTGGTTTTTGCACGATGCATAATTCGGAAATAGCACCAGCACCAGCTCGCGAAATCACCACGTCAGCAAAGGCATAAGCCAAATCCATGCGTGTAATAAAATCAACCGCTCTAATATTTTTGGATTCAAAAGCAGCTGTTTGTTGTTTAGCGGTTTCGAAATAGGTTTTACCTGTTTGCCAAATTAATTGAATATTATTATCGGCTAATTGTTGTAAGCCTTCACTCATCGCTTCGTTAATACCCTTAGCACCAAGGCTTCCGCCAACTACTAAAATCGTTTTTCGGTTTTTATCTAATTTAAAAAACTCAAACGCTTCGTCGCTTTTAGCAGCTATGTTCGTAATATCTTGTCGAACAGGATTACCCGTTAAAATAATTTTTTCTTTTGGGAAGAATTGCTCCATGCCTTCGTAGGCTACGCAAATCTTACTTGCTTTCTTCGATAATATTTTATTAGTAATTCCTGCGTACGAATTTTGTTCTTGCAATAATGCTGGAATTCCTTTGTTAGTAGCAGCTTTTAATAATGGTCCAGAAGCATAGCCACCAGTACCAACCACTACATCTGGTTTAAATTCATTTACTATTTTGCGTGTCTTTAATAAAGACTGTATAATAAGGAATGGTAATTTTAAATTTGATAAGGTGAATTTACGTTGCAGACCCGCAATAGGAACACCAATAATTTTGTAACCAGCCGCAGGAACTTTTTCCATTTCCATTTTACCAAGCGCACCTACAAATAAAATCTCCGCATGCGGTACTAACTTTTTTATTTCGTTAGCAATAGCTACTGCAGGAAAAATATGCCCTCCAGTGCCGCCGCCGCTTAATATGACTTTTAGTGGTTTCATTTATTCAGCAATCACTTCTTGTTCTTTATTAGTAGTATCCTCGTTTGCTCTACTCACGCTTAAAATAATACCGATAGCAATACAGGTAAACCAAATAGAGGTTCCTCCCATACTTACTAATGGTAATGGTTGACCTGTTACTGGAAATAAATTCACAGCAACCGCCATATTAATTAATGCTTGAAACACCAAGCTAAAACTTAAACCAACGGCCATTAATCCGCCAAAGGTTTTTTCTGAATCACGTAATATTCTGATTCCTCGAAATAATAAAATCATGTATAAGAAGAGCATAGCAAAGCCTGTAAACAAACCATACTCTTCAATGATAATGGCATAAATAAAATCGGAAGACGCTTGTGGCAAAAAGGCACGTTGGGTGCTGTTACCTGGACCTTTTCCAATAACGCCACCTGTAGCAATCGCAATTTTTGCTTGTTCGCTTTGATAATTATTTTTAGCATCTCCTTCAGAGAAATTTTCTATACGTGCTTTCCAAGTTCTACCACGTGGGATAGCATCAGGGAATTGATAAATCACAATGCCTAATAATAGGGCAAATCCTATGCAGCCACCTAAGATATATAAGATGAATTTTACTTTCACTTTTCCTACGAACATTAAGAATAAGCAGTTTGCAAATAGTAATGCCGCCGTAGAAAAGTTGGCTGGGAAAATGAGTAAACAGATAAAACCTACTGGGACTAATAAATATTTTAGGAGTGATTTAAAATCTTCTAATTGACCTTGACGAATAGTGAGTGTGCGCGCCACAAAAATTAATAGAATAATTTTGGCAACGTCAGAGGATTGAAATGTTAACCCTAACCCTGGTATTTCTACCCATCTGCTTGCCTCGCCGGCACTCACACCTTTTAGTAAGGTAAATAGTAATAATGGAACCACTAAGAAAATACCTATTTGTGCTACTCGCGAAAACAGCGTGTATTTTAGTTTGTGAACTAAATACATAATAAAAATACCGCCCACAACCGTGATGGCATGTTTTATTAAGTAAGCCTCCGTATTACCTTGTTTGTATTTATGTGCTAATGTTACAACCGAACTGTATACTACTAAAATAGATAGTAAAGACAAAAGAAAAACGATTGTCCAGATTACTCTATCTCCTTTTAAGTATGCGAATTGTTTCATTAGTTGTTTTATTTTTTTGAGAAAAGTTTTTGGTTGTTGGATTTAATGGCTCTTTATAGAGTTTAATAAATCAAACAACTTACAACAAATAACTTTACTCTTTATTTAGAACGAGTTCCTTGAATTTGTTGCCTCTGTTTTTATAATTATCAAAAGGGTCGAAACTTGGGCAAGCTGGCGAAAATAAAACCGCTTGGTTTTTAATCGCTTTTGCTTTCGAGATTCCAACAGCACTTTCTAAATTATCGGCTACAATAACCATCACGTGTTTATTAAAGATGTTTTTTATTTCAGAGAAACGTCTGCCAAAATAAATCACCGTTTTAATATTATAGTAATTGATATTAGTGAACCAAGAGTAATCGGTTTTTAAATCATCTCCACCTAATATTAATACTATTTCTGCGTCCACAGAATTAATACTTTCCACAGCTAATCTTGCATTAATTGCTTTCGAATCATTAATGAAGGTAACTTCATTAATATTGGCAACAAATTCAAAACTATGATCTGTTTCTCTATTAATAGAAAACGTTTTTTGACCTAGTGCAACTTCCTTCATTTTATAAACCTCTTACAGCTGTTTTAAATTGAACACCTCTATCTTCGTAGTTTTGAAATAAGTCGAAACTAGCACATGCTGGAGATAATAAAACTGCATCTCCTTTAGAAGCTAATTTGTAAGACATGGCAACTGCTTCAACTGCAGAACCAGCTTCCATAATATTTTCTACAGAACCTTTAAATGCTTTGATGATTTTTTTATTATCAACTCCTAAGCAAACAATCGCTTTTACTTTTTCTTTTACTAGGTCAACTAATTCTTCGTAGTTGTTTCCTTTGTCTTGTCCACCAACAATCCAAACGGTTGGTTTTTGCATGCTTTCTAAGGCATACCAAGCAGAGTTAACGTTAGTTGCTTTTGAATCGTTAATAAATTCGATGCCATTAATAGAGGCAACAAATTCTAAACGGTGTTCAACGTTCACGAAGTCTTCTAAACTTTCGCGGATAATGTCTTTGCGTATATCTACGATACGCGCTGCCATTGAAGCAGCCATTGAGTTGTAAACGTTATGTTTACCTGCAAGAGCCAATTGTTCTAGGGTCATAATTAAGGGTTTAGGGTTATTATTATAATTAAGGGTTATTTCATTGTTTTGTAAGAAGGCGCCATTTCCTTCTATGGTTTTTTTGATGCTGAAGGGAACTAATTCCGCTTCAATGTGTGTGTGCTTCATAAATTCTTCCATCACAACATCATCTGCACAATAAACAAAAGCATCATCTTTAGTTAAGTTTTGAGTAATGCGGAATTTGGATGCCACATAATTCTCAAACTTATATTCGTATCTATCTAAATGGTCAGGCGTAATGTTTAATAACACTGCTACGTCTGCTTTAAAATTATACATGCCATCTAATTGAAAACTGCTCAATTCTAACACGTAGTAATCAAAATTTTCGGTTGCTACTTGATAAGCAAAACTTTTTCCGATGTTACCACCTAAACCTACATTGTACCCTGCTTTTTTTAGAATATGATAGGTAAGTAGAGTAGTAGTAGTTTTCCCATTACTACCTGTAATACAAATCGTTTTTGCCTTGGTATGTCGGCCTGCAAATTCTATTTCAGAAATCACAGGAATGTTTTTTGCTTTTGCTTTTTGAACTAATTCAACTTTATCAGGAATACCTGGACTTTTAATAATCTCTGTTGCATTTAAAATTAAGTTCTCTGTATGTGTACCTTCTTCAAAAGCAATATTATGATGAACTAATTCTAATTTATATTTTTCTTTAATTAAACTTTTGTCAGATACAAACACATCATAACCTTTAGTTTGTGCCAAAATAGCACTGCCAACGCCACTCTCGCCAGAACCGAGAATAACCATGCGAGGTTTTTGATTAGATATGTTTGTATTTAAGTTCAATTTTTGTTTTTAATTTATTTTTGTTCAATCTCCTTTTCCAAATAGGGGTAGGGGAGGGGCTGTTATCTTAATTTTAATGTGACAATAGTTAGTGCGGCAAGCATAATTCCAATAATGAAAAAGCGCATCACAATTTTTGACTCATGAAATCCTGATTTTTGGTAATGATGATGAAGAGGTGCCATCTTAAATAAGCGGTTGGCTTTGGCAAATTCAAGTCCGTGTTTTTTGCGTTGGTATTTAAAATAAAACACCTGCATGATTACTGATAAATTTTCAATTAAGAACACACCGCATAAAATCGGGATCAATAATTCTTTACGAATAGCAATTGCGAATACAGCAATAATTCCGCCTAATGCTAAACTTCCTGTATCGCCCATAAAAACTTGAGCAGGGAAAGCGTTATACCAAAGGAAGCCAACGCATGCGCCAACAAAGGCCGCCATAAACACCACCAATTCACCGGTGTTTGGTATGTACATGATGTTTAAGTAATCCGCAAAAATAGTATTACCACTTACATAAGCTAAAATCCCTAAAGTGGTTCCAATAATAGCACTTGTTCCTGCGGCTAATCCATCAATGCCATCCGTAATGTTTGCTCCGTTAGAAACAGCCGTTACAATTAAAATAACAATGGGAATAAAAACTAGCCAACCGTATTTTACAGCCTTATCTCCCATAAACGATAAAACACTGACGTAATCAAATTCGTTATCTTTTACAAAAGGAATAGTTGTTTTAATACTCTTAATGGGTGTCGGTGCGTATTTTGGTAAAGTCAAATCTTTTTTGCTACTAATAGCATCATCAAAAGAATAAGCACTCTGCTGGTTAGCAGTCATTCGTTCTTTTACAACCACATCAGGATGGAAATAAAATACAGCGCCTACAAGTAAGCCAATTCCAATTTGTCCAACAACTTTAAACTTACCTTTTAAGCCTTCTTTGTTTTTCTTAAATACTTTTATGTAATCATCTAAGAAACCAATACTTCCTAACCATACGGTTGAGATTAACATTAAAACGATATATACGTTGTGAATTTTTGCAAATAATAAAGTAGGAATAATAATAGCGGCTAAAATAATAAGTCCTCCCATCGTTGGAGTGCCCGCTTTTTCATTTTGTCCTTCTAAACCTAATTCACGAATCGTTTCTCCAATTTGTTTTTTACGAATGTAATTAATGATGCGTTTACCAAATATCATGGTAATCACTAACGACGATAATAAAGCCAACGCCGCTCTAAACGAGATGTATTGAAACACCCCAGCTCCTGGAAAGTTAAAGTGTTGATCTAAGTAGTGGAATAAGTAGTAAAACATTTTATCGTTAGTTATTAAATATTTCTTTTACAATTTCAAAATCATCAAATGGGTGCTTTACACCATTTATTTCTTGGTACTTCTCATGTCCTTTTCCTGCTATCAAAATAATGTCGCCTTCTTTTGCAAATGCAACGGCAGTTCTGATGGCTTCTTTTCTATCGCTAATACGTAATGTTTTTTTTGCATCAACTGGATTAATACCAGCTTGCATTTGGTTTAAAATATCTTCTGGATTTTCGCTGCGAGGATTGTCACTCGTTAAAATCACTTTATTACTATACTCGCAAGCTATTTGAGCCATAATCGGACGCTTTGCAGCATCTCTATCTCCACCACAACCAGCTAGTGTAATCACTTGTTCGTTGCCAGTTCTAATATCTTTTATGGTTTCTAAAACATTTTTTAAGGCATCTGGTGTATGCGCATAATCAACTATTGCTACAATGCCCGTTTTAGATTTGATATACTGAAAACGACCTTCAACTGAATTTAAATTACTAAGTGTCGTTAATACTTGTACTCTATCTTGTTTTAATAATTGAGAAATAGCATAAACTACCAAAACGTTATAGGCATTAAATGAACCAATTAGTTTTACCCACACTTCTTGATTATCGATGCTTAACAATAAGCCATTCAAGTGATTTTCTACCACTCTGCATTTAAAGTCTGCAATAGATTTTAATCCGTAAGAATATTTTTTGGCTTTGGTGTTTTGTAACATCACCATGCCATTTCTATCGTCCTTATTAGTTAACGCAAAAGCATCGTCTTGTAAATTATCAAAGAATAATTTTTTTGCTCGGATGTATTCTTCAAATGTTTTGTGATAATCTAAATGATCATGTGTAATATTTGAGAAAGCTGCCCCTGTAAATTTTAAACCTGTAATACGATGTTGTACAATAGCGTGAGAACTCACTTCCATAAATGCATACTGACAACCAGCTTCTACCATTTTTGACAATAGTTCATTTAAAGCTAATGCATCTGGAGTTGTATGAGTAGATGGAATAACAGTCGTATTGATTTTATTTTCTACTGTAGATAATAAACCAACATTGTACCCTAAGCCTCTAAATAAATTAAATAGTAATGTAACGGTTGTTGTTTTGCCGTTAGTTCCTGTAATACCAACTAATTTTAATTTCTCTGAAGGATTGTCGTAAAAATTGCAAGCAATGTAACCTAGGGAAGCTGAAGAATCTAAAACCTTTACATAGGTTACATTTTCTTTTAGAGTCTCTGGTAAGTCTTCACAAACAACAGCTACTGCTCCGCTTTCGATCGCTAATTCAATATAATGATGTCCATCAGAAGCCGTTCCTCTGGTAGCAATAAATAAGGAATCCTTTTTTACTTTACGAGAATCAAAAGTCACAGACGAAATTGCCACATTAGTAGAACCAATGATTTCCTCTAGTCGTGTTTTATATAATATGTCGCTTAATAATTTCAATTTCACTTTAGCTAAGTATCAATGTTATTTTATCTCCTTTATTAAATTTTTGTCCAGCTTCAATCGATTGCTTTTTTACTGAACCAATACCGTATAGTTTTACATGAAAACCAGAATTCTCTAACAAAAACAAAGCATCTTTAGCAGATAAGCCATTTAAGTTGGGGACGATTCCTTTTTTCAATTGACTTTCTAAATTGTTTGATTGTAATGAAATACGTGTTGAATCTGTTTGGTTTCTTGACACATAACTGTTTTCTGAAACATTTGATTTAACAGGTAATTTCAATGCTTTTGAAGCAATAACCATTTCATCATTTTGTGACTTAATACTTCCTGGAGCTTTGGTTAGCAAATTTTGTTTGTTGTTTATTGGTTCTAAAAAGTCAACACTACTTGAGTAAACTTTTTCTGCAATTTCTTTAAATACCGGACCAGCAACTAAACCACCATAGTAAATACCATTACTTGGTGAATTAATAATAACGATGCAAGTATAAAGTGGTTTATCTGCTGGAAAATAGCCTACAAATGAAGCTTGGTAATCGCGGTTCCCAACATCACCATAGGCTGTTTTACCACTTCCTTTTTTAAATCCAGTCTTTGCAATTTGCGCCGTACCAGTTTTTCCACCAACTTTAAAAGCTGTAATATTTAAGCCTTTTCCAGTTCCGTTTTGAACCACACCTTCCAACATTTGTTTTGCTTTTCTTAAAGTTTCCTTTTTTACAATTTGTTCAGCAATCACTTCTGTTGTAAATGTTTTAACTGTTTTACCGTTGCGTTGAATTTCCTTTTCAAAACGGGGCTTTACCATTCTACCATCATTGGCAATGGCATTATATAATGTCAATGTTTGTAAAGGTGTAATCAACGATTCATAACCATAACTCATTTGAGGTAAAGTAATCCCTGACCAGTCTTTACTTTTTGTTTCTTTAATTAAAGGA
>SYEI01000309.1 GCA_005800865.1 Bacteroidota bacterium
ATTGGGCTTCTTACCAAGATAAGATGGTAGCGATTACATGTACCACTGATGCCGTTATACCAACTTGGGCTTATATGTTAGTGAGTATTGCCTTAGAGCCTTTTGCTAAAAAAATAGTATTTGGTAATTTAGAAACGTTGGAGGCTATTTTGTTTAGCGAGGTTTTACATTCTATAACTTATTCAGATTATCAAGATAAACGCGTGGTGATTAAAGGTTGTAGTAATTTGCCAGTATCTACAAATGCTTATGTTGAGTTGGTAAGAGGACTAAGACCTTTTGCAAAATCTATTATGTATGGTGAGCCATGCAGTACAGTGCCTTTGTATAAAGCGCCCTCTATAAAATAATATAATTTACATTTTTTCAAAAAAGCATAAATAATCATAGACATCAGCGATATCTGCGTTCTATTTTAATTGTTTTTGATTCGTATATTTATACCTTGATTTACCAAGTTAAATATTTGATTACCATTTTATTTGCTTTTACTTTTCTTGTAGCTTCGGCACAAGAAGACGGAGGTAAAAGGCTACGTAATACTCGTAAAAATCCTAGAGTTAAAACTCGTATTGGTATTTCTCCAGTTATTGGGTTGTATAAAACTAATAAAAACCATACTGCAGATACTCGACCAAAAATGGCTTTTAATATTTCGTTAAAGGAAGAAATTCGTTTAGATAGAAACAATAAAGATTTTTTGATGATAGGAGCAGAGTATATGTTTCATGGTCTTAATTTTAACTCTTATTATTTTTATAGCGATAGTTTACAATTATATACTCCCGATAGGTTAAGATATAAATATAGTTTAACTATCCATGAAGTAGATTTCCCCATTCAATTAAAACACTCTTTTCAAAAAGAAACGAATACTATTTTTTCGAGTTATATTTTTGCAGGCTATTGCTATAGGTGGTTGATTGAAAGTAATTTGAAAGTAACCGAGAACGGCAATGAATTAGTTAATCAGCGAGAGCCATTAAAATTTAAAAGCCCTGCTTTTAATTCTGTAAACAGTTCTTTTTTAAATATTGGTGCAGGTTTTCAAAAGAACACCACCTTAATGCACAATGCAGTATATGCCGAAATACAATTTAGATATGGCTTATCTCCCTTTTATTTTAACGAATCGTTTGCGCCAAGTAGTATGTTTACCAATAGCCATTTTATTATGCTAACCGTTGGCTTTAAAATTTAGTTTATGAACTTAAAATTACATAAAGCTTCAAGTATAAATCATAGTACTATTCATTTACCTGGCTCTAAAAGCATTAGTAATCGTATCTTAATTATTAAAGCTTTATCGGGTTTGGATTTTGAAATTAAGAATAGTTCCGATTCAGATGATACGAAGCATTTAAACGAGGCATTGGAGTCTTACAAAAACTCAAACCTCATTAATGTTGGACATGCGGGAACAGACATGCGTTTTCTAACTGCGTTTTTGTCTTTAAAAAATGGGAGTTATGAATTAACGGGTTCTGAAAGATTGCAACAACGCCCTGTAAAAGATTTAGTAGAAGTTTTAAAAACCTTAGGCGCTGATATTAGCTATAAAAATAAAGAAGGATATCCTCCATTATTGATTAGCGGAAAACAATTAAGTGGCGGCAAAGTAGAAATTAGTGGCAGTGTGAGTAGTCAGTTTATCACTGCTTTATTATTAGTTGCTCCTTATTTTACAAATGGATTGGAACTTACCATTATTGGCGATTTAGTTTCGAAGCCTTATGTAAACATGACGATTGAGTTGATGAAAGAATTTGGAGCATCAGTCATTTGGAAAGATCATGAAATCTGTGTTCAACCTGTGCCTTATACTTACACTAAAAAAGAATTTTTGGTGGAAAGTGATTGGAGCGCTGCCTCTTATTATTATAGTATTGCGGCACTATCAAAACTAAATACATCTTTGTCAATTAGTGGTTTATTTCAAAAGAGTTTGCAAGCCGATTCTGTTTGTAAGGAGATTTATAAAAATTTTGGAGTAACGACCTCTTACTCAGAAAACGAAATTACTATTGCTAAATCTACTACAGTTTCAAAATCGGAATTAGAGTATAATTTTATTGAATGTCCAGATATAGCACAAACAGTAGTGTGCACAAGTGTTGGTTTACAAGTTCCATTTACTTTTACCGGACTTCAAACTTTAAAAGTAAAAGAAACCGATAGAATTGTAGCTTTAAAAAATGAATTCGCGAAATTCGGTATTGAATTAGTTGTTTCTGATAATTCTATTCAATGGCTAGTAACAAAGAGTTTAAACAACTCAAGCGTTTCTATTGCAACCTACAATGATCATCGTATGGCTATGAGTTTTGCTACATTAAGCGTGTTGTTAGATGAGGTAATTATTGAAGATGCCAATGTGGTTTCAAAATCATACCCATTATTTTGGGAACATTTAAAATCTATTGGAATTAATCAAGCCTCAATATGAGCTACACAGATATAATAAGCACTATAGGAGTTTCATTGATTCTTTTGGCATTTTTCTTAAATACATTTAAATACTTATCTGATAATAGTAAGTTATATTTTGTGTTAAATATAGTTGGCGGCGCCTTTGCTTGCTATGGAAGCGTATTACTTAACTCTTTACCTTTTATTATTTTAGAAGGCACTTGGAGCGTCGTAGCGTTGATTGGTTTGATAAAAACACTAAAACAATAAATTCCCCTTCGCTTTTTTGTCCTTCAAATCTTCCACAAATATTTCATGCACAATAATAAATGCTGGATTCAATTTAATGGCTTCAAAAATAGTGTGATTGTGTAAATAACGGTTGTCGCCTTTAATAATTAAAAAATAATCTGAGTTTTCTAATTCAGGTAAGAGCTTCGTAGTTTGTTCTACATCCCCAGCAAATAAATCAAATTCTGTTTGTTGAACACCTTCTTTTTTAGGTTGAAAAGAAGTTTGATTAGGCAATAAATTAAATTCAATATTTAACTCGTCGTGTATAAAACCATAAAGGGGAAAATAAAAATCTTCCCCTTCTTTATGTGTAAAATCTAATAAATCGTTTAACTGTAAATCAATATTTAAGGCTTGATTTAATTCGTGCACCACTCTGTAAATACTTTCGGTACAAGTAATTGAAAAGATATCAAAATCAAAATGCTCTTCAGCATTAATATCTAAACTGTAAGTTTTCATTTAGTTTAAGCTGAAGAGCATTTATATATGTGTGTTATTTTATCCTTGAACTTTCTCTAATAATTCAGTACTGATGCCAGTGTTGCTGTAACCACCATCATGATATAAATTCTGCATCGTAACCATACGAGTTAAATCTGAGAACATACTTACAGTGAATGCAGCGCAATCATCAGCACTTGCATTACCTAATGGAGATTGCAAATCAGCAAAATCATAAAAGTCAGAAAAACCTTTAATTCCATTACCAGCTGATGTTTTAGTTGGTGATTGAGAAATGGTATTGATACGTACTTTCTTTTGTTTACCATAATGGTACCCAAATGTACGAGCAATACTTTCTAACATTGCTTTAATGTCAGCCATATCTGTATAAAATGGGTAGGTACGTTGAGCACCAATATAAGATAAAGCTACAACAGAAGCATGTTCGTTTAATGCATCTAATTTATGAGCAGCCGCTAACATTTTATGAAATGATAAAGCAGATACATCAATTCCTTTTTGATAAAAATCGTAATTCAATTCTGTATATGGAATATTCTTACGAATGTTCACACTCATTCCAATAGAATGCAATACGAAGTCAATTTTACCACCTAATACATCCATAGATTCAGTATATAGTTTGGTAATGTCTTCCATATTGGTTGCATCAGCTGGAATAATTTTAGCACCAGTTTCTTCTGATAATTTATTAATTTCCCCTAAACGCATAGCGATTGGAGCATTAGTTAAAGTAAAAGTTGCGCCTTCTTCGTGGCATTTTTGTGCTACTTTCCAAGCAATAGAATTTTCATCTAATGCACCTGTAATAATTCCGCGTTTTCCTTTTAATAAGTTGTAAGCCATTTTATGTGTTTTTTAGTTGCGTAAATATACGATTTACTGTTAAATTTTAAGGAAATAAAAGCCTTAAATTATTCATATAAAAAGTTGTTTTTCCTGATAAAATAGTTAGCAGATTCGTATATCTGCATCATATTTTTCTCCATACTATCTGCTTTTTGTTTGAATTGTGTTTTGTAATTGATAGGATCTAAATTTTTATAGTTTCTTAAATAAGTTTCTCCGTTTGCTAATGTTTTATAATAATAATAACCTTTATTATCAACGCAACCTATTTTATCATCTGCCGAAAATACCACATAAGGGTGTTGCTGTTTTAAAATATTAATGCCAAAAGTTTGATTTGAATAATTTGCGCCAATAATTCCCATAACAGTTGCAGGAATATCTGGCTGGTAACAAGGTGAAGAAATCGTATCAGCTTTAAATAATCTTGGTTGATGAATAATGCAAGGAATATGATTATAACTTAAAGGCATTTCGTAAGTATGCCCCATTGATAAACCATGATCGCCTAAAAAAATGAAAACCGTATTATCGTACCAAGGTTCTTTTTTTACTTGATCTATAAATCTTCCAATACTCCAGTCAGCATACATGGTGCAATTATCTTGAGGCGTTTCTCCATTTGGTTTAAATGGAATATCTTTTGGTATTCGCCACGGACCATGATCAGAAGCAGTCATAACTACTGATAAAAAAGGGGTACTACTTTTTCTGTTATTCGTTGTTTCAATCATTTTATCTAATAAAATATGGTCGGGTACACCTAGCGAACTTTCAGAGAGGGAATGATCAAAATCGTATTCACTAATAAAATGTTCAAATTTATTGAGTTTAAAAAAACCTTCCATGTTATCAAAATGTGGATCGTGCGTTGTGTAAAAATACGTTTCGTAACCTTCGTTAGTCAGTAAAGGTCCAAGTCCATTAAATGGAGCCTTCACATAACTCTTCATCGATTTTTCGTCGTATACACTCATATGTCCAGTAGTGGTGGAAAACAGTCCATTAAAGGTGTGTATGCCAGAAGAAAAAAAATTATTAAAAAACAGAGATTCTTTATTTAGTTTATCTAATTGAGGAGTCAAATTTTTGCCACCATAGTACCCCATTTTAAATACCGACATACTTTCCATTACCACAATAACGATGTTGTATTTCGTTTTTGTTTTAGAGGTATCTATAATTTCTCTGTTTATTGTTTTTTCAAACGGACTTGTAATTCCTAAGTAATTTCTAGTAAAAGCAATGCATTCATCAATGTTTTTAGGTTCGGTATACGGCTTTTTATTTTTATTATACAGAACTGTTTTCCAAAAAGTAAAATTTGCATTGATAGCAATTTGATTAATGAAATTATTTTGTGATACTATCGATAATCCTTCATGTAAACCTGAGCGGTCAGATGTTCTGCCACGAGCACCTAAAGTAACCGTTAGCCCCAATAATATAAATGCTACTAATGAAAAGTACCACTTTGGTTTTTGTTGGTTAACGATTTGAATTTTAAATTCAGAAAACTGCTTTTTACTAATGAAAAAAAATAAGTAGGTTGTGATAAAAAATACAATAAAAAATCCCCAATATGAAAAACTGCCAAAAATAACACCAACTGCAAAGTCTGGACTTTCGCTCCATAAAAAGGCTCCTTTATTTAAATGATTTCCAAACTGTTTAAAATAGGGAATGTCTGCAATACAAATAAGATGATGCAATAATTGTAGTGCAAGAAAACCATAATAACCAATGGTGTAAAAACGGTTTTGATTAAAAAAATAAGCTATCGACCATAATAGTGTTGGTAAAAAAGCAATCCAAGAATACACAGCTGTGTCAAATTCAAGTCCCATTCTAAAAGCCATTGCTTTTTCTGAAAAAGGAACATTTCCTACATCTGAAGATTGATTGTAATAATAAAATAGTAAACGAATAATAAAGAAAAACATCAGATTTAAACCATACAGTTTAAATAGGAGTTTGATATGCGCTGGTAGTTTTTTTGATAGATTATCAAACATTCAATAATTCTTTAGCATTTTTTAAAGCAGTTTCGGTTGGCGTGCCTGTACTTAACATTTTAGCAATCTCTGCAATACGTTCTTCTTTATTTAATGCTTTAATACTTGAAGTGGTTTTATCTTTTGAATCTGATTTGTAAACAAATAAATGATTACCGCCTTTACTTGCCATTTGTGGTAAATGCGTAATCGTAATTACTTGCATAGTTTTACCCATGGCAAATAAAATGTTCCCAATTTTATCGGCAACATCACCACTTACTCCTGTGTCTATTTCATCAAAAATAATAGTTGGTAAAGCAGTACGTTCTGCTAATAAAGCTTTTAAGCATAACATCAAACGAGATAATTCTCCGCCCGATGCTGTTTTATGTAACTCTTTAAATTCAGCACCTTTATTTGCAGTAAATAAAAATGAGATAGCATCTTGTCCGTTAACGCCTAATGTATCTAAAGGTTTTAATTCTATTTTAAATTGTGCATTAGCCATTGACAAGCTTGTGAGCATGGTTTTAATATTTTGCTCAATACCTGCCGTAGATTTTTGTCGCTTATCAGATAAATTTTTGGCTAAAGATTTACATTGTTTTTCCGATGCTAAAATTTCTTTTTGTGTTTTTTCTATTGCTACTTCTAAAGATGAAAACTGTTGCAACTTCGCTTCAATATCAGTTTTAATAACCAATAATTCTTCTTCACTATTAACGCCATGTTTTTTTAACAGACGATTTAATTTATCTAATTGTGCATTTACTTCTTCTAAGCGCGAATTGTCGTATACCACATCTTCCTCGCAAGCATCAATATCTTTGGATAGTTCTTTTAATTCAATAGATACAGAATTGATACGCTCAAATAATTCGTTAAACTGCTTTCCAAATTTGGAGACGGATTGCAATTGTTGTTTTACTAATGCTAATGCCGAAACAATGTTTTCATCGCCACCATTAATTGCTAAAGATGATTTTACTAAACTACCTTTTATGAATTCAGCATTTTCTAGGGTTTCGCTTTCTTCTTCTAATTGTTGTTGTTCACCAACTTTTACATTGGCTTCTTCTAATTCATTAAATTGAAACTGAAAATAATCTAATTCTTTTTTTGCTTGCATTTCTTGAGCAGAAAGTTCTTCTAATTGCTTTCTTAGTTTTTGTAAAGCGTTAAATTGCTTTTTGTAATCAGAAAACAAATTGGTTGTTTGTGCAAATGCATCTACTAATTCAAACTGAAAATTAGTTTCCTTTAATAATAAGGTTTCGTGTTGCGAATGAATATCAATTAATTGCTCACCCAATTCTTTTAATACACTTAAGGTTGTTGGTGTATCGTTTATAAATGCTCTAGATTTTCCTTCGGGAGTAATTTCTCTTCGGATGGTTGTTACTTCCTCAAAATCTAATTCATTGCTTTCAAAAAAAGACTTTAAACTATATTCCTTAATATTAAACTGGGCTTCGATGATGCATTTTTTGGTTTTGTCGTGCAACGAACTCACATCAGCTCTGTTCCCTAAAGTTAAACCTAATGCCCCCAATAAAATGGATTTTCCAGCACCGGTTTCTCCAGTTATAACAGTTAATCCATTATTCAAATGAACTTCAGTTTCTTCAATTAAGGCAAAATTCTGTATTCGTAAGTGCTGTAGCATATCTTCGTTAAATATCGGAAATTTAAATCTGTAGAAATATATAAATTACCCAAAATGGGTATCCATTTTTCAACAATTAATCCGCCAGCTGGCGGATTAGAAAAAATGCCCCTAAACCAGATGAATCATTCAATCATTTAAACTGGCCATTCACTCAAAACGGTGTAACTAAATTGTTTTTATATCGTAATACAATACAGAAACACTCAGTTGGGCTATTTACTAGTGTTTTAAACCCTTTTTGAGTATAACCTTTAAATTTTGAGCCATGAGACAGCTAAAAATCACCAAGCAAATTACTAATCGCGAAACAGCTTCGTTGGATATGTATTTACAAGACATTGGACGTGTAGAATTAATTACGGCTGATGAAGAAGTGGTCTTAGCTCAAAAAATTAAAAATGGCGACCAACGTGCCTTAGATAAATTAGTAAAAGCTAATTTACGTTTTGTGGTGTCTGTTTCTAAGCAGTATCAAAACCAGGGATTAAGTTTACCCGATTTGATAAATGAAGGTAATATGGGTTTGATTAAAGCAGCTCAACGTTTTGATGAAACTCGAGGATTTAAGTTTATTTCTTACGCCGTTTGGTGGATTCGTCAGAGTATTTTACAAGCTTTAGCCGAACAATCTCGTATTGTGAGATTGCCTTTAAATAAAATTGGCGCTATCAATAAAATCAATAAAACCTTTGCTAAACTGGAGCAGCAGCTAGAGCGAGAACCTATAGCCGAAGAAATTTCTGAAATTTTAGATATTATGCCTGCTGATATTCGCGATATTATGCGAAATCAAGGTCGTCACATGAGTATGGATGCGCCTTTAGGAACTTCAGAAGATGGAGGTAGTATGTATGAATTATTGGAAAATAAGCATGAGGCGTCTCCTGATAATGATTTGATTATTGAAAGTTTACGTAGCGAAATTAACAGAGCTTTAACTGCTTTAACCGCCAGAGAGGCAGATGTAGTAAGACTATATTATGGATTAAGCGGGGGGCATTCTCATTCGTTAGAAGAAATTGGTGAAAAATTTGAATTAACGAGAGAACGTGTTCGACAAATTAAAGAAAAAGCAGTACGCCGATTAAAACATGCTTCTCGAAGCAAGTTTTTAATGGGCTATCTAGGATAGTTGTTTATGTTTAGTGAATCCCTATAGCTCATATTGGGATAAAGATTAGGAGGCTTGTGTTTGGCCTCCTTTTTTTATGTGCATTTTTTTATAATAGGAACGCGGATGAAACAGATTTGGCTAATTTGCACGGATTAAAATTAGCAGATGTAAAACCAGAAATTAGTATTAATCCGTTTTATCAGCTAAATCAGTGTTACTATTCTCGTAACTATTTTTTAACGTCTTTTCTCATTTTTGTTAAAAACAAAATGCCTTTTAGCCATTTATAATTTATAATTTTGAGCGTATAAATTATAATATGTCACATTTAGTAGCACCTTCTGTTTTATCAGCTGATTTTGGAAATTTACAACGAGACATCGAATTGATTAATCATTCGGATGCCGATTGGTTTCATATTGATATTATGGATGGCGCTTTTGTTCCAAATATTTCTTTTGGATTCCCAGTTTTAAAAGCTATACAGAAACACGCAAAAAAACCTTTAGATGTGCATTTAATGATTGAAGATCCTGATCGTTATACACAATTATTTAAGGATGCTGGTGCTGATGTTTTAACTGTTCATATTGAAGCTTGCACGCATTTACACCGTTCTATCCAAAACATTAAAGCACTTGGCATGAAAGCAGGAGTTGCTTTGAATCCTCACACGTCTATTCATTTATTGGAAGATATTATTGCGGATATTGATTTAGTATGCGTGATGAGCGTAAATCCAGGATTTGGCGGACAAAAATTTATTGAAAACACTTACACCAAAGTTACGGCACTTAAAAAACTAATTACCGAAAAAAAATCTAAAGCCCTAATCGAAATTGATGGAGGAGTGGATTTGAATAATTACAAAAAATTATTGGCTGCAGGCGCTGATGTTTTAGTAGCAGGTAATACCGTTTTTGGAAGTGCAAACCCAACACAAACAATCACACAATTAAAACAAATATAAACCCTAAAACTTAAATACAATGGCATTTGAATTACCAAAATTAGATTATGCTTACACAGCATTAGAACCACACATTGATGCAAAAACTATGGAAATTCACCATAGCAAACACCACCAAGCTTATGTAACAAACTTAAACAATGCAATTGCAGGAACTGATGCTGAAAAAATGAGCATTGAAGATATTTGCAAAAACATTTCTAAATTCCCTATGGCTGTTCGTAATAACGGTGGCGGTCATTATAACCACTCTTTATTTTGGCAAGTAATGGCACCAAACGCTGGTGGCATGCCAACTGGTGATTTAGCTAAAGCGATTGAAACAGACTTAGGTGGTTTCGAGAAATTTAAAACTGACTTTACTGCTGCTGGTGCAACTCGTTTTGGATCAGGTTGGGCTTGGTTATGTGTTAAAGAAGGTAAATTATGCGTTTGCTCAACACCAAATCAAGATAATCCTTTAATGGATATTGCAGATTGCAAAGGCACTCCAATTTTAGGAATGGATGTATGGGAACATGCTTACTACTTAAATTATCAAAACCGTCGTCCTGATTATATGGCTGCATTTTTTAATGTCATCAATTGGACAAAAGTGAGCGAGCTTTATGCTGCAGCTAAAAAATAAATTCAAATTATTTTAAAATAAAAAAGTCCCGATGATTCATCGGGACTTTTTTATTGTACTTATTTTTTTAATCTTTAATAACACGAGCTACATGATACGCTCCATTGTTTTTAATTCTAACAGAGTAAATACCTTTTGCAAAATGTTCAAACGAAACCGTTGTGCTGCTGTTTGAAATCGTTTCAACTAATACTAATTTACCAATAGCATCAAATATTTCTAAACTCGCATTTTCAATGGTGTTTGATTTAAAATCTATTGTAAAGTTGCCGTTAGTTGGGTTAGGAAACACTACAAACGTATTGCTTGCTGCTTCTTTAATACTTGTGCAAGTACTTACGTCTACAGTTTCTGATGCCACAGCAGAACATGAATTGGCATCTGTGTAACTATATGTTAAGGTAAAGTTTCCTACACCAGCAACTGCTGGATCAAAGCTTGAACCTACTACACCAGTACCAGAATATACACCACCGCTTGGGCTTCCAACTAATGCAACAGAACTATTACTTGTACATAAAGGACCAGATAATGAACCTAAAGTTACACTAGGTAAAGAATTAACAACAACGTTACTTACTTTGGTATTAGTACAACCATTCGTTGTTCCAATAACCGTGTAACTTGTATTAGACGTTGGAGAAACTGAAATGCTTGAAGTTGTTGCTCCGCTATTCCAAGAATAGGTCGTTGCACCACTTGCAGTTAATGCGGCTGAACTGCCCGAACAAATAGTAGAGTTATTTACCGCTACCGTTGGTGTAGCTTTAACAGTCACGTTACTTACTTTAGTATTAGTACACCCATTCGTTGTTCCAATAACCGTGTAACTTGTATTAGATGTTGGAGAAACTGAAATGCTTGAAGTTGTTGCACCACTATTCCAAGAATAGGTAGTTG
>SYEI01000310.1 GCA_005800865.1 Bacteroidota bacterium
TTTTATCCATCCCTAGTTTTTTCATAATAAAGGCTAACATTTCCTTACTCATAGTGCTATCATAAACAAAACGAACTGGCTGGCCTTTCTTTCTATCTTTTACTCCTTTTGATATTTTTTCCAACATACTTTTACTAACATCTTGGTCAATATCTAATTCTGCATCACGGGTTAGTTTAATATTGATGGCTTCTTTTGTTGTGTAGCCAAATACCGAAAACATTTCGTGAACATTATATCTGATGACATCATCTAAAAGAATAATGTATTTTTTATTTTTTTCTTGAGGTAAAATAATAAAACGACTTGTTGTGCGCGAAGGAATTTCGATTAAAGCATATTTGTTTTTTTGTTTTTGAACGGTAGAGATTAAACGAACAAATAAATATCCCGATTTATCTTTCATATATGGAAAAGGCTTGTTTTCGTCAACCATGATTGGAAACAAATTGGTTTCTACCTGATTGTGAAAATAGTCTTTTACATACTGTTGTTGATTTTGGTTTAATTGCTTTTCATTGATGATAAAAACATTTTGCTTTGCTAATTCGTGCAACAATTCTTGATAAATTTCCTCGAAATTTTGTTGTTGTTCAATTACTTTTCGTTGTAATTTTTGTAGTAATTCTTTTGGATCGTCACCATAAATGTCAATAGCCTTTTTGCCAAGCTTAGTTAAACGATTAATAGTGGCAACGAGAACACGATAAAACTCATCTCGGTTATTACTGAAAATTCCCAAAAACTTGAGTCGTTCGATAAGTGGAGTAGAAGGATCTGATGCTTCTTGAAGAACACGTTCGTTAAACGAAAGCCAACTTATTTCTCTGTTAATGTGCGGGATTTTTGTTTTTTTTATCATAAAATTCAACCAACTATTATAGTTACCAAATATAAGCAATAAGCGCTAATTGTTTTTTGATTTTTCTTACATTTGAGCTGATTCTGCTAAAGCAAAATAATGACTTTTATCAAAAAAAATATTCCAATATTTATTATCGTTGTTTTTCACATCGTTGGTTTTGTGGGCTTCATTATAAATCCTTCCTACTTTAAATCTTTGAGTCCTGTTAATTTATTGTTATCATTTGGCTTAATTGTAATAATGAGCCAACAAACAAAATGGCAATTTTATGGTGCTTTATGTTTAGTTGCAGTGTTGGGTTTTTTTGTAGAGGTTTTAGGAGTGAAAACTGAACTCATTTTTGGGTCGTATCATTACGGACAATCTTTGGGGTATAAATGGCTGTCGGTGCCTTTATTAATTGGGATTAATTGGAGTATGTTACTGTATTGTACTTCTCAATTATCTAAATTTAAAAACACATTTGTAAATGCTTTTTTTGGAGCCGCTTTAATGGTTGGACTGGATTTTTTTATAGAACAAAACGCATCAAAGTTCGATTTTTGGTATTGGAAATCGAATATTATCCCTATTCAAAATTATATTGCTTGGTTTGTGGTTGCTTTTTTATTAAATTTACTTGTGCAAAAACATTTGGCTCAAAAACCAAATTTAACTGCTAAGGCGTTGTATTTTGTGCAATTAGCCTTTTTTTCGGCCCTTTATTTTTTTGTTTAAACAAATCAAAACTTAGATTGTTATTTAGTTATGGTACTTAATGTATTGATAATTATTGCAGCATTTATGGCTATGGAATTCATGGCCTGGTTTACCCATAAATACATTATGCATGGCGGTATGTGGCATTTTCACAAAGATCATCATGACCATAGCAATGAATCTTTTTTTGAAAAAAACGATATTTTCTTTATCATTTTTGCTTTGCCAAGTTGGTTAGGAATTATGTTTGGCGCTATGAATGGATTTGACTTTAAGTTTTATATTGGTATTGGCATATTATTATATGGAATTGCTTATTTTATGGTTCATGATGTTGTTATTCACCAACGCTTTAAGTGGTTTAGTAAATCAGAAAATTGGTACGTTAAGGGTATTAAGCGTGCACATAAAGTGCATCATAAACATTTAGATAAGATTGATAGTGAGAATTTCGGAATGTTAATTGTTCCATTTCATTATTTCAAAGAAAAATCTTCTAATCAACAAAATGTTTTAATAAACAGTTAATTGTATCTTTAAGGCAATTAATATTACATGAACTCACATTACACGTATTTAGTGCTAGATATTGCTAGTGTTTTATTCCCCTTAGCCTTAAGCTTTGATAAAAAAGTAGCATTTTATAAACTATGGAAATATTTGTTTCCTGCCATGTTTATTTCTGGAGCTTTTTTTATTTTGTGGGATGTGTTATTTACTGCACAAGGAGTTTGGGGCTTTAATCCAAAATATATTACTGGAATAAACATCTTTAATCTTCCTATTGAGGAAGTATTGTTTTTTGTATGTGTTCCTTACTCGTGTGTATTTATTTATGAAGTGTTTAATGCTTATGTGAAACGTGATGTGCTTGGAACTTGTGGTAAAAGAATAAGCATTTTAATTTCTATATTAAGTTTAATTGCATGCATTTTATTTTATGATAAAACCTATACCATTGTTAATGCAGGCATTTGTTTAGCTTTAGTTTTATTTGCCACGTTCCCCTACAGATTTAGAAATTTAGGACGTTTTTACTTAGCCTATTTTGTATCCTTAATTCCTTTTTTAATTTGTAACGGTATTTTAACGGCTTTGCCAATAGTTACTTATAATGACGAAGAAAATATGGCGATTCGTTTATTTACTATCCCGTTGGAGGATGTATTTTATTGTTTGAGTTTATTACTGAGTACGGTTTTATTAATGGATTATTTTAAAGAAAAAAACACCAATCAATCATAGTATGGAAACAACCTTTAAATTTTTAAAACAATTACCTAAAAATAATAATAAAGAGTGGTTTGATGTTAATCGTAAAACATACGAAACCGCTAAAGAAGAGTTTACCGAAGTTGTAAAAAAAGTAATTGATAAATCGGTTGCTTTTGATCCGAAATTAGCAGGTTTAGAAGCGAAAAAATGTTTGTTCAGAATAAATAAAGATATTCGTTTTAGTAAGGATAAATCACCATACAAATTAAATATGGGTGCAAGTATTAACCCAGGAGGAAAAAAAGAAATGGGGGCTGGTTATTATCTACACATCGAACCAGGAAAATGTTTTTTAGCAGGTGGTTGTTATATGCCGCCACCAGATGTATTAGCCAAAGTAAGACAAGAAATTGATTACAATACAGCAGACTTTAAAAAGATTTTGAATGCGAAAGATTTTAAAACGTATTTCAAAGAATTGTCGCAAGACGATAAATTAAAAACTGCGCCTAAAGGTTATCCAAAAGATCATCCAGAATTAAATTTATTACAGCACAAGCATTTTATTGTGATGCATCCTTTAAAAGATAGCGAAGTCATGGATAAAAACTTCCCAGCATATGCTGCTAAAGTTTTTAAAGCCATGTTTCCAATGAATGAGTTTTTAAGAGCTTGTATGGAATAGCTTATTCAACAATCTCCAACAACGACTTTACACTATAATCCGCAATAGCAAACTTTGGATTGTTGTAGTTAATCTCTTCAGGTATGGCTAATACTTTCATTTGAGCAGCCTTACCAGCAATAATACCATTAACGGAATCTTCAATAACTAAGCAATGTAAAGAATCTACGCCAAGTTTTTCGGCACAAGTTAAATATACTTGGGGATGTGGTTTACCATATTGCATATGTTCTGCCGAGCACAATTCATTAAAATAATGTCTGATATTCAATACATCAACCACAGTATTCATTAAACGTTCGTTAGATGAGGTTCCAATACCAATTTTTAAGCCTTTAGCTTTAAAAAATTCTAAAGCTTCCAAAACACCTTTCATGGTTTTGCCTTCTTTGCTAATTAAATCACATAGGCGATTAATAACCAATTCATCAAATTCATCAACCGAAACATGAGTTATTCCATGTTTGGTAAACCAAAATTCAGCCACTTCTTTAAAGCGTAAGCCTGTAGTAATGCGGCAATGTTCATCGCTAAAAGGAATGCCAATTTCGGTAAAACTTTGTATCATAGCTCTTCGCCATAGTGGTTCAGAGTCGATAATCACTCCATCCATGTCAAAAATAACGGCTTTTATCCCTGTTAGCATTGTTAATTTCTTTGTTTAATAAAAGCAAAGATAACCGATTTATCATGCCATTAGCATGGTATTTTTGCTACATGTATTTTCCTGATTTTGTTGAAATAGGGCTAGACGAACTCTTGTTAGTTGCCTTTTTTGTGTCGTTGATTGGCATTGTAATTCATTACGTGGTTAATGTTTTGCCATTGGCTAATTTAAAAACCAATTCATTAGAACCAACTCGTTCTTCTGAGCCCGTTTCAATTATTATTTGTGCTCGTAACGAAGATGATAATTTAACCGAATTTCTGCCCAAAGTTTTAGTTCAAGATTATCCTGAATTTGAAGTGGTAGTGGTAAACGACTGCTCTATTGACAGTACCGAAAATGTAATTGACGAATTTGCAAAGATTTTCCCTAACCTTAAAAAGGTTACTATTAAAGAAGACGATTACTATAAACATGGTAAAAA
>SYEI01000311.1 GCA_005800865.1 Bacteroidota bacterium
AGGAAATTTTAATTCCATTGTATTCGTTTTTGTAGTAATCTGAAATTTTATCTGCCAAATAACCAGTGGATAAAACCACGTGTTCAATATGATAATGCTTTAGATAATCAAACACGTAATTTAAAAAAGGCTTATTATTTATTGGAGCCATTGGTTGAGGCACATCGCTCACAACTGCTTGCAATCGTGTTCCAAATCCTCCTGCTAATATAATCGCTTCTTTAAGCAAGTGTATTATGGTTTAGGGAATAAAGCAATTTCAACTAATTCACAAATAGTATGTCCTAATATCATATGACATTCCTGAATACGAGGTGTATCTTTAGAAGGAATATTAATTAAGTATTTAGCCGTATCTTTCATTTTACCACCAGTTTCTCCGGTAAATGCTACCGTTACCATTCCAATTTGATTAGCTACTTCTAATGCTTTAATAACATTAGTTGAGTTACCACTAGTAGATAAACCAATTAATACATCGCCTTTACGTCCCATAGCTTGGGTTAAACGGCTATAAATCACATCGTAGCTATAATCGTTAGCTACAGCTGTTGTGTAACTTGTATTAACATGTAAAGCTTCGCTAAACAATGGTGGTCTATCGTAATAAAAACGTCCGCTTAATTCAGCTGCTAAGTGCTGAGCATCAGCAGCAGAGCCGCCATTACCTGCCCATAATACTTTACCGTCATTTTTATAACACGTTACAATATCATTCACAATGTTTTGTACATTATTTAAAATAGCATCATTGGATAATAAAGATGTTTTTAAATCAATAGACGCTTGAATGCGTGATTTTAATAGTTGTATCATAGTATGTAAATTTATAACATTTTTTTAAATTCTTTTTAATTGTATTGGGATGATTATTGAAATACCTTTATCTCAAAATCATCAAAATATAAGGTGTTCTTTCCTCTATTCCAAATTAACACAGCTAGCGTCGATTCTTTCTCACTAATTTTTGGTAATTTAAAAATAAATTCTTTAACGTTCCAGTTTTCATTTATATTAAAATACTGCAAATTATTAACCGAAAACAAAATGTCTTTATCACCACTCTTAATTGAAACGCAAAGTAAACATTCCTCCAAATTAACCTTTGAAGTAAAAAAAGCTTTTATTTTTAAAATAGAAGGCGCCGTGTTCATACATTTCAAATTTTCAATCCTATAATTAAACCCCCACTCTGTATTTGGCAAAACTAATCCTGCTTTTTTACCTTTATAACAAAAATCACTTAATGTATCTACGCCGCCACAATTGCTAGGAATAGTATCAAAACTAACCATTTCTTCAAATTTAATTGACTTAGTATTTAAATTAAAAAAAGAATCGAAATCATTAAGTTCATTATTTTCTTTCTTAATAAAAACAGATATTTCATCATTACTAGCTATTTTTTGAACTTCATTTAAAATATTCGGATAGTAAGGATAAACTGTATTAATTAGCTTTTGGTTTTCAATCACTAAATAATCATAAGGCCAATTTAAGCCCTTTGCAATACGCTCAGGTTCTGGATAAACCATGCCAAATCCCTTTCGCCCCATTAAAATAAATGGATTGTTTGGTCCATCAGAACCCATAACTAATATTCTAGCATCTCTTGGTATTTGAAGCGCATCTAAAAACAGATCTGAATTATTAAAGGCATTTGCCGTAAGAGAAGGGTTAGTTTTTTCAGACTCCTGAACCTTGTTTGCGTATATTATTGCAGGAATAAATAGCAACAATAAACAGGTATTAACAACAATAGAAGCTTTAGTGCTTTGGAAAGAAGACATTTTCACCACTAACAATATCACCAAAAGAATAAATGGCATGTAAAAAGTATCTAAAAAATAATAGTCGTGATCCAAAAACTGAAAACTCATTAAAAAATAATAAAGTATGCAGCCGAAAAATAAAATTGCAGACAACCAAATTAGTTTTCTTTCTAAATCAGATAGACTGATTTTTTTCATGACAGCATTTATCAAAAACAATATGCCTAGAATAATCATTAACACATAATGAAAATGCGAAAAATATTTAAAAGCCCATCGTTCGTATACAGCAATCATAAAGTCTTTTAAATCGTTCCAATTTGTTGCTGGAATTACATAATTCAAAAACAAAGAACCATATTCTGCTCTCAGATATTCGTTATATTTATAATATGCGCCAACACATGCAATGGATACAAAAAACAAAATCCATTTAAAAAATTGGATTTTTCTTACTTTGATAATAAGCAAACATTCTAAACACATTACCGCAACCAATACAATGGCAAATGGTAAACGCGCCAATATAGCAATAGTTAAAAAAAAGATGAACCAATAAAAATCTTTCTTTGTATTATCCTTATAAAATTTAAATAGAAAATATAAAGCAATCATACAATTTGCTAATGAAGGAATAGTTGGCAAAAATCCAGCCTGGTAATAAAGCAAGGTTGGTGAAGTTAATGCAAACAATACCACAACAGTAGATTTAACAATAGAATTAGTAAAAAGTGTGGTTAGTTTGTACAGAAAAAATAAGCCAATAATACTGTACAGAAAAACAAAAACTCTAAAACACCAAGGATCCGTGCTTCCTGAAATACGCATCACAAAAGATACCAAATAATCATAGATAGGAAAATCAACCGATGTGATAGATGACTTCATCACTGTCATAAAATTACCATCTGGAAACTGATTATTGTAAATAAACGTTTCAGGATGAAAAAAATCGCCCCCATTATTTACAAAACCAAGTGCTATAGCATATCTATCACATTGAGCCCAACTATGCTTGTATTGTGGAAATTCATTTAATGTTTTAAATTGAAATAGTAAACCAATGGTACATATGGTCAATAAAACAATATATTTATGATAACTTGATTTCAAGACTTTAAACTAAAATTGATTTTTATTAATTCGGTAACTAAATACTTGAATATAAGCTTTTACTAAATCTGTTAATTCGTTTACTTTTTGTTTGTTGCTTTCATTAATCACCATTTCCTTAATACATCTCTTATCATTAAACATCCAAAATTTAGTTGTTTTCTTAGATGTATTATCAAATTCTAATGCATAAGGGTAATCAAATAAATGAAATAACCCATTTCCAACATATTTAATCGTAAGATGATTATTAGCTGAAAGGGCCGAACTACCTAAACTTACAAAAGGTTTATTGTATCCTAAATAATCTAATACGGTTGGATACATATCAATTTGAGAAATGGAATGATCTTGTATTTTATTAAATGAAGTATCTCCATAGCTATAAAATGAAATAGGAATTGAAAATTCATTTACTGGATTAATTTCATAATAACCTAAGCCGCTCGAATTATGATCGGCGCAAATAGCAATAATCGAATTTTTAAACCAGAGTTCATTTTTAATTTTACTAAAAAATAATTGAAGAGATAAATCTGTGTATTTGACACTTTTTTTAATAGGATCTTTAATGGAATCTAAAAGTGTTTTATAAGGTTCTGGAATGGGAAACGGATGGTGCAAAGAAAGCGTTAGAAGGGAAGCGCAAAATGGTTGTGGCATCGTTTTTAATTTACTGGCAACAAATGGTAAAAATAAATGATCGTCAACGCCCCATCCCTCGTTTTCGTAATTACTGTCGTAATCTCTTTGATCAAAATACTGTTTAGTGAAATTAATATTAGTAAAACTTTCAAAGCCAAAGGTAGTTTTCACTCCTCCATAAAAAAATGCGGTTGAATAACCTTCCTTTTCTAATAGAGATGAAATGCCATGCACATTATTATTACTGTAATTTGAATAACAATAATTTTTATCCATAAAAGAGGGAATACTTGACAATACAGATGGAAGTGCATCAATGGTCATTCTGCCATTAGCCATGCCATATTTGTAGGTTCTGGCATTACTCAATAACGAATCCATAAATGGTGTGTAGCCATTCATTTGAGGACTTAAAAGACCAATGCGTTCCGAACAAAAACTTTCTAAAATAATAAAGAGGATGTTTTTCTTTTTGAACTCTTTAGAAACAAATTGTTTTTGAAACCCAATTATTTTTTCAGCCTCTTCTTGCTTAAAATAAGTTTCAATTTGCACATTTTTATTTTGTATTGTGTGTAAAAACTGAAAAGGCGTATTGCTTGCCAACCACTGCAATGTAGGATTCACAATTACCGGGATATCAAAAGGTATAAATGGTTTTTCTTTAATTCCACCTCTAGCAATACACAAAAATGAAAGCATCACAATTATATAATTAATCAATTTAACCTTAATACTCTCTGGATTATTTTTATAATTGAAAATTTGTTTCATGAAAAGATAAAAACAAGCACTAAAAAAAACGAGTAGTAAAACAACTAAATACCAGTAGTCTATAAGATAAGCACTTATTAAAGCTGGAACTTCTGGCAAAATATCTAGCAGTTCTGCCCCCATTCTTTTTTTAGTAATAGGATAATAACCTAAGTCGGATAAGTTTAAAATACAAATCGCAAAAAATCCAATACCGAAAAATGTTAGGGAAAAGTATTTAATGATTTTGTTTTCAATATTTCCGAATAGTAAGATGAGCCACAAGGGCAATAAAAAATAAATAGAGGCAATGGCATCTGTTAAACTTCCAATTAAAAATGCCTTTACATAATCCAAAAAAGAAACATCATTAAATTGATCATGAAACATGAATAAAAATAGAAGGCGATGCATAAACAAAAACAACAAACAAAAGCCCAGAAGCTTAAATAAAAATAAAGGCTTATGAAATTTTTGTTTCATCATTTAAAAAAAGACGACATCAAATGAGCAATGGTAATTTTCTTCTGACTTTAATTTTATAATTCCGGTTTTTTGTGCGAAGTCTCC
The DNA here is from genome assembly GCA_005800865.1 of Bacteroidota bacterium. Lineage (GTDB taxonomy): Bacteria > Bacteroidota > Bacteroidia > B-17B0 > Aurantibacillaceae > UBA4416. Next base: position 4,854 of record SYEI01000311.1, read on the forward strand.
ATTAGCATCATCACTATCAGCAATTCCTTGCCAAGGCTCCAAACAAACAAACTGATCGGTATTCTTCTTAGTCCAAATACCATAAAATGGCCAATCTTTTGAGATTAAAGACACGCCATGTTTTGATTTTGTTGACACCAATTTTACTTCATCTATCTGCGAATTCATTAACACCAAAGCATCATTATCAAACAACTGTTTAGTTACTTTTAGTTTATGATTCTTCAACTCAATGTTTTTTGTTTGAGAAGTAATTAACCCGTCATTCAATGTATTAATAGTAAAATTATCTTTTGACGGAAATACCAATTCATAATCTTCAAACAATTCATCCTTTTGCAAAGGACAATTAAAGGCTGGATGAGCGCCTACCGAAAAATACAAATCACAATGATCTGGATTAAAAACAGAGTAACTCGTTATGACTTTATTATCAATTAATTTATACCCAACCTGAAAGCTAAAGTGAAAAGGATAATTGACTAATGTTTGATCAGATGCCGTTAATTCAAACAACACATAATCATCAGTTTGTTCAACGCAAATAAACTCATTATCTCTTGCAAAACCATGCTGCGGTAATTGATACGTTTTTGATTGGTATTGAAACTCTCCGCTTTTTAATTTACCTACAATAGGAAATAAATTGGGTGCATGACGCGCCCAGATACTTTCATTGGCTTGCCAAATATATTCTATATCAGTTTCTTTTGAAACCACAGAACATAATTCGGCACCAAACGAATTTACTTTTACGGATAATAGATTATTTTGTATTTCAAAAACTGGCATTATAACGACATCACTCCTTCTATTTCTGCTGCTTTTTCGTAAATAGTAATAATTTCATCGATACTCATTACAACTTGCTTTACAGTAATACTAATGTAATTTCCTTTAGCAGATTGCTTTTGAATAATATCGGCATCATCATCAAATATAACTTCTACTAATGCCATGGTCTTATTATCAGCTTTGATAATAAACTTAAACATATAGATATAAGGGAATGACATGCCACTCTCTTCTAATTTTTTTCTTAATTCGTCAAATGTGCCTGCTGCCATTATTTATTGAAATAGTGATTGTAAATTAATATGAGTCCAAAAATAATTAATGCAGAACCTGTAATGTAATTTACAGTTGTCATAATTTTTGGAGTTAAGTAGTGCTTAATTTTGCCAGCCAACTTTACTTTAAATAGTTCTACGGCTAAAACTGCGCCTAATATGATGCTAAAAAACGCAATCATTTTAATCATCGAGTAATCCAAAGTTTTACTAATGGCCGTTACATTGGCCAGCCATAATAACCAAACTGTTGGATTAAATAAATTTAAGAAGAAGCCTTTTAATAACATTAACTTAGGACTTGGTAACTGGTTTTCAATATCAATAGCCTCATCTGTTTTTACTGGAACCTTCTTAAAAAAGAAAGCACCAAATACGATTAAAATAATTCCTCCAATAATAGCGAAGAAAGTTTGCGTTTCGGAAGAATGCAATAAGTTAGCCATTCCAAAATACACTAAAAAGCAAACTAGCATGCATAAAAAGAAATCACTTAACACAACGCCTATAGCTAAAAAAGAACCTGTACGATAACCAAACTTAATGCCTGTATTTATTAACGCAAAAAATGCTGGTCCAAACGAAAACGTAAGGAGGATGATAATAATAATTGCTTGATATATTAAACTTACAATCAAAACGTTTTTTTATAATTAGCAATAAAACTTTGCCACTCTTCTAATAATTTTCCTTTTAATACTCTTGGGAATTTATTAGCTGAACCTAATTTCCCTTTGCTTGCCATAAAATCAATAAAGGCATCATCAGGCAATACTTTTACATACACGTCTTTTAACGCAGCAATTCTTTCCGTGCGATAATCATCATTAATTTCTTTTAAATGAAAGTCTAAACGTTGTTTAATATCTTCTTCCGAAGCTGCCTTATTAGAACCCACGTACCATTGATGAGCGAATAAAGTCCCATGAGGAACGCCAGCTACGGCAAATTCATTTAATTCTATTTTTAAATCATCAGCCGTTAATTTAATAGCGCGGCTCATATTCTCAACTGATAAATGTTCGCCACATAAGCTTAAGTAATGTTTTGTACGGCCAGTAATGACAATCTCTCCATGCTCCAAATCTGTAAAACGAACGGTATCTCCAATTAAATAACGCCAAGCACCAGAACAAGATGTAAGCAGCAAAGCATAATCTTTTCCCAACTCTACATCTTTAATAGTTAATGCTTTTGCACCTTGTTTCATGTTTCCATCCGAATCAAAATTATCTTCGTTGAAAGGAACAAACTCATAAAAAATACCGTTGTCCAACAGCATACGCATACCTTGCGCTGCGTTTGGCCTTTCTTGATAAGCTATTAAACCTTCGGAAGCTAAATACGTATCAGAAAAAATTAAAGGAAAGGCGGTTAACTTAGCAATACTTTTACGATACGGCTCAATAGAAACACCTGCATGAACATACGCTCTTAAATTTGGCCAAATATCATGAATGGTATCTACTTTATAATGTTCAATCACACGTTCCATAATAATTTGCACCCAAGCTGGCACACCAACAATAACACCAATGTCCCAATCTTTGGCACTCTTTACAATCTCTGCTAATTTTGTTTCCCAATCTTTATATTTAGAAATTGTTTTTCCTGGTTTATAAAATCGCTGAAACCAAACGGGGATATTTGCCGCTGTAATACCGCTCAAATCTCCTTCATAATGGCTTCCATTAAAATCCAACAAGGTACTTCCACCAATCATTAACATTCCTTTTGAGAAATGCTCTTTCGGGAAATCATAATTTGCTTGTGCAACTAGTTGTCTTACACTCCCGCGTTTAAATGCTTTCAACATTTCTTTTGTCACTGGAATATATTTACTTGCTGCTTCAGAAGTTCCAGAACTTAAGGCGAAATATTTAATATGATTTGGCCAACATACATAAGGTTCTCCTTTATGCGCTCTATACCACCACTCTTTATAAATGCTACTATAATCATACATTTTTACAGTAGCTTGAAATCCTTCGATTGGATTTTTCTGCTGCAATAATTTTGTAAAATGAAAATGCTCACCAAAAGCTGTATGCTCGGCTTTAGTCATTAGTTTTTTTAAAACCTTTGTCTGCTGAGCATAATAGTTAGTTCGTTTAGGAATTTTGTTTCCTAATTTAACTGCACCTTTTAATATAGAATCTATTATAGCCATTTTATAAATGTGTCAATTTGATGATGAGTCAATTTGACATTGAAAAATTATTTTAAATAACGGAAATCGTGGTTGTTTTTAATATTTTTTAAAGAAGCAATAATCAATTTAATTACATTCTCTACATCCTCTTTATGAACACTTTCAACTGTTGTATGCATATAACGCAAAGGCAACGAAATTAAAGCGGATGCTACACCATCATTACTATAGGCGAAAGCATCTGTATCAGTACCAGTTACTCTGCTTGCTGCTTGACGTTGAAAATCAATTTTACTTTTTGTTGCTGCATCAATAATTAATTTTAATAAATTATTTTGCACTGCTGGTCCGTATGATAATACTGGTCCTTTACCACAAGCTAAATCTCCACTCACAATCTTATTCATCATTGGTGTTTGCGTATCATGGCAAACATCTGTAATAATAGCAGCATTAGGTTTTATTTTGTGAGCAATCATGGTTGCTCCATTTAAACCAACTTCTTCTTGTACGGCGTTTACTATATATAATCCAAATGGTAATTTAGTTTTGCTCTCTTTTAATAAACGTGCAACTTCGGCAATCATAAAACCACCTACTCTATTATCTAACGCTCTACCTACAAAGTAACGGTCATTTAAAATCATAAACTCATCTTCGTAGGTTACAACGCATCCAACATGCACTCCTAACTCTTCAACTTCTTTGTCGCTTTTGCAGCCTAAGTCTAAAAAGATATTTTTCAACGTTGGCGTTTCTTCTTTAGCAGCATCACGCACATGAATTGCTGGCCATCCAAAAATACCTTTCACAATTCCTTTATCTGTGAAAATATTAACGCGTTTAGATGGCGCAATTTGATGATCGCTTCCTCCATTACGACGTAAATAGATAAATCCATCTTTAGTGATATAATGTACAAACCACGAAATTTCATCCGCATGTGCTTCTATCACCACTTTATAAGGAGCTTCTGGATTTACAATACCAACTACTGTTCCGTAAGTATCTACATAATGCTCATCAATATAAGGCTTAATGTAGTTTAGCCACATTTTTTGTCCTGCACTTTCAAAACCTGTTGGTGAAGGATTATTTAAATAATCTTTTAAGAATGTTAAAGAATTTTGAGTGAAAATACTTTTCTCTTTTTTAGTTGTTTTCTTTGCCATACGCTCAGTGTATATAGATTTTAAATATATAAAAAATTAGGGGATTTAAGCACGCCATTTCAAAACTATTTTAGATAAATGAATCGTGAGAAATATCATATTTTATAGTAAAAAAACTATATTTACCGAAATGATGAATAACGATGTCATAGAAATATATACGGATGGCGCATGTAGCGGAAATCCTGGACCTGGTGGACTCGGTATCGTTATGAAATACAAAGATCAACGTAAAGAATTAGCATACGGATTTAAGTTAACCACTAATAATCGTATGGAACTCATTGCTATTATTGTGGCTCTTGAAACGTTAAAAAAAGAAAATTCAAACGTAGTGGTTTATTCCGACTCAAAATATGTGGTGGATTCGATTAATTTAGGTTGGGTGTATGGCTGGGTAAAAAAAGGATTTAAAGACAAAGCCAATCCCGATTTATGGAAACGTTTTTTAGAAATTCAAAAAAAACATAACATCAAATTTGTTTGGGTAAAAGGTCATGCCTCCAATAGAGAAAATAACCGCTGCGACGAATTAGCCGTAGCGGCAAGCAAAAGCAAGAATTTATTGATCGATGAAGGCTATGAATTAAGTAAAAAAGGCGGTGGATTAGAATTATAATATTCTAAAACTTCAAAAATCCTTCTAACTGAATATCAATAACTTTCAACGTATCTGCATCCATTAAATTTCCTTGCGCATCAAGCAAAGTATCTACTCTACTAATTGGCAATTTATTATGGTAGACGTTAATCTTTAAATAGTTTAAGATATTAGTGAGATGCTCCATTCCTCTCAAATTACCAGCTCTACCTGTTGATACTCCAGCTAAGCAAGCTTTGTTTTCGGTCCACATGCGCGGAGGAATAGCATCTAAAAAAACTTTTAAAATGCCCGCAAAACTTCCGTTATATTCGGGAGCAATAAAAATAAATTTACTTTGTTTATCAACGTAAGTGTCTATTATTTTCTGAAAGCCTTCTGAGCGTTTTCCATATAAATCGGTATGTAAAACCGATTCAGGTAAATCTTTTAAGCTAAATAACTCAACATCAACACCTTTACTTTTTAAGGCAGATTTATAATAATTAGCAACTTTTTCGGTGTTACTATCAACCCTGTTAGTTGCCGATATGATTGTAATTGAATGCATTATATTATTAACATTTTTGCGAAGTTATGAATTTTACTGTTAAAAACTAAAAACAGATAAAACCCCTAAATAGTTTAAATTTACAGGAATAACTAAGTACTATTTTTTGAATTTTTAATAATGAATATATCGTATTACGGCCATTCGTGCTTTGGAGTTGAAATTAATGGCAAGCATTTATTGTTTGATCCATTCATTACTCCTAACGAATTAGCAAAAAACATTGATGCCAGCAATGTAAAAGCAGATTATATCTTAATTACACACGGTCACGAAGATCATATTGCAGATGCTATCTCTATTGCCAACCGCACCAAAGCAACCGTTGTTTGTAATTACGAGATTTACGTTTGGCTTAGTAAACAGGGCGTTGAAAATATTCATCCAATGAATATTGGAGGGAAAAAGTTATTTGATTTTGGCTCTGTAAAATGCGTTAATGCGGTTCATAGCAGTAGTTTGCCTGATGGAACTTACGGCGGAAACCCAATGGGATTTGTAATTGAAAGCAACGATAAAAACTTTTACTATGCAGGCGATACAGCCTTAACAAGAGACATGAAGCTAATTGGTGATTACCGTAAAGTAGATTTTGCCTTTTTACCAATTGGAGATAACTTTACGATGGGTGTGGACAATGCCATTATTGCTACTGAATTTATTAAATGTAACGATATCATTGGAATGCACTATGATACGTTTGGGTTCATCAAAATTGATAAACCAGAAGCCATCAACAAATTTAACAGACAAGGTAAAAAATTAAGCCTTTTAGAAATAGGAGAAACCATTAATAAATAAAAGACATGGGAAAAATAATAGCGATTGCAAATCAAAAAGGTGGGGTAGGAAAAACAACGTCTGCCATTAATTTAGCCGCTTCTTTAGCAGTTTTAGAATATAAAACATTATTAGTTGATGCCGATCCACAAGCTAATGCTACATCAGGTGTTGGAATTGAACCGAAAAATGTAAAAGCGGGATTATACGAGTGTATCATTGATAGCAAGCATCCGAAAGAAGTTATCTTAGAAACAGATACTCCTAATTTATATTTGCTACCAACCAATACAGATTTAGTAGCTATTGAATTAGAAATCGTGAATCTCCCAAACAGAGATTACATGATGAAAACTGCCTTAGATAAAATAAAAGGCGATTATGATTTTATTATTATCGATTGTTGTCCATCTCTTGGCTTAACTGTAATTAATTCATTAGCTGCCGCTGATAGTGTTATCATTCCTGTACAATGCGAATACTTCGCCTTAGAAGGCATGGGTAAATTATTGCAAACGATTAAGTTAATTCAAGAACACATCAATACACAATTAGACATTGAAGGTGTTTTATTAACGATGTATGACCCACGTTTAAAATTAGCAAATCAGGTGGTTGAAGAAGTGAAGATGCATTTCCAAAACATGGTATTCAATACGATTGTACAACGTAATACTAAGTTAGCAGAAGCGCCAAGTCATGGTAAAACTATTATTATGCATGATGCTATTGGAAAAGGATCGTTGAACTATTTAAACTTAGCACGCGAAATTTTACAACGTAATGGCTTAACAAAAATAAGCGATGAAGATCGTACAATGACTTTTACAGCAGAGGAATCAGAATTTAACGAAGGATAGAAAAGTAATTATGAGTTTTGGGATATGAGTTATTAGATAACGGATTCCAAAAACTTATAACATATAACTTATAACTTATAACTATTAAAATGAGTACCAACAAAAAACCAGCATTAGGAAGAGGATTAAGTGCATTGTTAGAAAATGCTAAAACCGATATTACAACCAAACAAACAGGCGACGCAACTCCTGTTGTAGGTTCTATCGCTATTATTAGAATAAAAGATATTGAAACCAATCCGTTTCAACCACGTACTAATTTCGAAGAAATTGCCTTACAAGAATTATCAGATTCTATTAAACAACATGGCATCATTCAACCAATTACGGTTCGTAAATTAGGTTATGATAAATACCAATTAATTTCTGGTGAGCGTCGTTTTAGAGCGTCGCAATTAGCACAGTTAACCGAAATCCCTGCTTACATTCGAGTAGCTAACGATCAGGCGATGCTGGAAATGGGATTGATTGAAAACATCCAACGTGAAGATTTAGATCCAATTGAAATTTCATTAAGCTACAAACGTTTAATCGACGAATGTAATATCACTCAAGAACAATTAGGCGAAAAAGTAAATAAACAACGTAGTACGGTTACCAATTTTTTACGTTTACTAAAATTACCTGCTGTGATTCAAAAAGCAGTGCGTGATAAAGATATTTCGATGGGACATGCTCGTGCTTTATTGAGTATTGAAAATGAAGACAAGCAATTAGCAATTTTCGCAATGGCGGTTGAAAATGAATTATCGGTTCGTCAAATAGAAGAATTAGCGCGTGGCGAGAAATTACAATTCAAACCAAAAACCACTCGTGTAGAAAAACCATTGACAATTGAAGACAAACAGATTGCTAAAAAATTAGAGAAAATTTTCAGTAAATCTTTCGACTATAAACGTAGTCCGAAAGGCACTGGCTCTATCACTTTGAGCTTTAGTAATGACACTGAACTTCAACACATTTTATCTTTTTTTGACATAAATTAACTAACCATTAATCACAGTAAATTTATTTATTAGCCTACTGTGATTATTTTTGATTTGGTGAAGCGTTTTATCTCATACATAGCATTTTTTATTTTCGTTAGCATGTCGCTTAACGCCCAGCAAAACGACTCATTAAGACTTGTTTATAAAAATGATTCCATACAATCAAAACGCGCTGTAAATAAAGCTATTTATGGTAATGCTCGAAAAGCCACTATTATGAGTGCTTGCTTCCCAGGACTCGGACAAATTTATAATAGAAAATATTGGAAAGCTCCTGTGATTTACGTTGCCTTAGGTGGAATTGGCTACTGGGGTGTGACCAATCAAATTAAATACAAATACTATAGCACTAATTTAAAAGCCATACATGATGATGATGCAAACACTATAAATGAAACACTTTATAGTAGCGATCAACTAATTACTCAAAAAAAATACTATCAAAAATACAGAGACATTTCTATTATGTTAGGTGCGCTCGTGTATTTAGTTAATATTATTGATGCCAATGTGGATGCACATTTAC